>JBBSJX010000276.1:0-5797 GCA_038256825.1 Chitinophagales bacterium | reverse complement strand
CTGCGGGCATCATCGTTGCGTCACAATCACTTGAACTGTTTGTTAGTATAGCAACATAAAAGTATTAATTACTTATGCCCACCCTGCTTTTTAAAAAATTATTTTCTTTCGCTTCCTTAATCATAAAATCCGCTAAATCTCCGGCTTTTATTTGCCCGTTATTAGGTATTGGCGGATAGTCTTTGTTTGTATGATAGTTTCCTTGTCCTTCTTCATCTTTTATATCGGGTGCACAAACAAAAGTCCAGTTAAGATTGCTCTCTTTCAGGTATTCAAAAGCTTTTAAATGCTCTCTTCCAACCGGTTTGTATTCTTCGGGATATTCTGGGGTATCAATTAGTAAAGTTTCTTCATCGGCATTTAAAATGCCAAGTCCACCTAAGGCTACAATTCTTTTCAGACCAATTTTGTTCATTTGGCCTATAATGGTTTTTATTCCGAGCGATCTTGTTTGGTCTTGCCCGTTAAAAGCACCTCCTAAAACTGATATTACTACATCACTGCCTTTTATTGCCTGTAATACGTCCTCTTCTTCAAAAATATAACCCTTTATAGCCAACAATTTATCATTGTCCAAATCCCGGTCAATCAGGTTTTCAACATTTCGGCCAAATGCTTTTACAGTATTTCCTTGTGCTAACGCCTGGCTAACTATGCGTTTGCCAACCATTCCGGTTGCACCAAAAATTGTAAGTATCATACTTTTTTATTTATAATTTTTTTTAAAAAATGATGCTATAATAATCATAAGTTGAACCGAGCGTGGCAACGATGTTGCCTGAAGTATTAATGCTGGTTACCAAAAAATTAATCCTTAAAATTAGGCTTAATAACAGAAGAAGCTGGCTTTGTAAAATAAAAAAGCACCCGGAAAACAGGTGCTTTTTTAATAAAGTGCAAATAGGTTACACCTGCTCTTTAATTAAATCCATGCTTATTCCCGAATGACTTTCGTCGTAAACGCAGGCACCATTTTTAATTACAAGCACCTGTGGACTTTCGTGATAAACATTAAAATCTTCCTCAATTTTTAAAGAGAGAGAACGATTTGCTATTAAATCGAGGTAATAGAAATCGGCTTCTGAAGGAAATTCTTTTCTTTCCAAACGGTTTTTGGCCATAGAACTTACACTGCAGCGTGTGCTATGTTTAAATATTACCTGTGGTTTGTCTTTCGATTTTTCTTTAATGTTTTCCAGCTGCTGAACACTGGTTAATTGTATCCAATTCATATTTAAATATTATTCAAATTGTAGAGCAAAAATAAAGCCGCTAATTAAGCTCGGAAAAATTTTGAATTATGTGAGGGGCAGCCGCCTTTGCGAGAAGAAGCACATGAGGTTAAAAAACCAACAGTCATAAAAAGAAGGGTAAACGCGATTAATGTCTTTCTCATAATGTTTTAATATAGCTAATAAACGGTTACTTTGCACGAGTTATTTCAAAGATAATAATTTTAATGAAAGTTCACTTTATATCGATAGGCGGAAGTGTGATGCACCAGTTGGCTATAGCTTTAAAACGAAAGGGTTATTTGGTTACCGGAACAGATGACGAAATTTTTGAACCAAGCCTCGCTAATCTGCAGCAAGAAGGATTGCTACCTGAAGTAATGGGCTGGAGACCAGAGTTGATATCTACTGATTTAGATGCAGTTATACTGGGAATGCATGCTAAAAGCGACAATCCTGAAATAATTAAAGCAAAAGAATTAGGTCTTAAAATATATTCCTTTCCCGAGTATATTTATAGTGAAAGCAAGGATAAAACAAGAATTGTGGTTGGTGGAAGTCATGGAAAAACCACCACCACCAGCATGATTATGCATGTGTTAAAAATTGCTGAAAATCCTTTTGATTACCTGGTTGGCGCCCGTTTGCAGGGTTTTGATCAATCTGTAAATATTACTGATGCCCCGGTTATAGTGTGTGAAGGAGATGAATATCCTGCCAGTGCAATTGAACGGAGGCCTAAATTTCATTTTCTATTTCCGCATGTTGCTATAATTACAGGAATAGCCTGGGATCATATAAACATTTTTCCAACGTTTGAAAATTACCTGGAGCAGTTTAAAATTTTTATTGAGAAAATTGAAACAGGTGGATTATTAATTTATAACGAAACGGATGAAGTTTTAAGAGATCTTGTAACAGCTAACAATAGAACCGATCTGAATTACCAGCCATACCATGTGCCACAGCATGAAATTTTAAATGGATTAACAACCATTACCCTGGATGGGGTTACTGGTCCCATAAATGTTTTTGGTAATCACAACCTGCTAAACATGCAGGCAGCCTATTACGCCTGCAGGCATATTGGAATTGATGCAAATACTTTTATTAAAGCAATTTCCAACTTTGCCGGTGCTTCAAGAAGGTTGGAATTAATGGCAGCCAGTACGGAAACAAATATTTACCGCGATTTTGCCCATGCACCCAGTAAGGTAAAAGCTACTATGGAAGCTGTGAAACAACAATTTACGGACAGAAAACTTATAGCGGTTCTTGAACTGCACACTTTTAGTAGTTTGAATGCTGAGTTTATGAAAGAATACAATGGTGCATTGGAGATGGCTGATAAAGCAGCGGTTTTTTACTCGCACCATGCTTTGGAATTAAAACGTATGCCCGAACTGCCAAAGCATATTGTAATTGAAGGTTTTAATAAGGCCGGGCTGAATGTTTTTACCAATAAAGAAGATTTAGAAGAATGGTTAAAAAACCAGGAATATAATAATGCAAATTTGTTGCTGATGAGCAGTGGAAACTACGATGGATTAGATATAGCTAAATTTGCGGATAACCTGGTTAGCGCGCAGGTTATTGAAAGCATAACTGAAAAATAAAATTTAGAAAAGAAAAAGGCTGAAACGTAGGATTAGTGTTTTGAACAAAGAAAATATAACAATGAAATTACAATTATCTCGCCCCATCGCATTTATTGACCTTGAAACAACAGGTACAAATCTTTCAACCGATAGAATAGTGGAGCTTGCTATTGTAAGGGTAATGCCGGATGGTACAAAAACAGTAAAACGGAAACTGGTAAACCCATTAATGCCTATACCAAAAGGCTCAAGCGATGTGCATGGTATAAGCGATGAAATGGTTAAAGATGCGCCCACTTTTAAACAGGTTGCCAATGAGGTTAAGCAGTTTATTGAAAATTGTGACATAGCAGGGTATAACAGTAACCGCTTTGACGTGCCCATGCTTGTAGAAGAATTTTTAAGGGCTGGAATGGAATTTAGCGTTGATGGAAGAAAATTGGTTGACGTGCAGCGGGTGTTTCATTTAATGGAACAAAGAACCTTGAGCGCAGCCTATAAATTTTATTGCCAAAAAATATTGGAAGGTGCTCATGGTGCTGAGGTGGATGCTACTGCAACATATGAAATTTTATGTGCACAGGTGGAGCGTTATCCTGAGATTGGATTAACCATTGAAGATATTTGTAAGTTTTGTGGTGAAGATGATATTGTGGATTTTGCCCGTCGTTTTATAAAAATGGATTCAATTGAAGTTTTTAATTTTGGCAAACACAAAGGCCGACCTGTTGTGGAAGTTTTAAAATCAGAGCCCCAATATTATGACTGGATGATGAAAGGAGATTTTCCCATGCATACCAAGCAAAAGCTCACAGAAATTTTAAACCGCTCCCTGTTAAAAAAAGCATAATAGCTTTTTCTTCATTGTAATCACTTACACAGACGAAACTAAAATTGTATTTTCGGAGAACTTCAAATTACACCAGTCCCGCTTGAAAAAAATTGTCATTATACCTACCTATAACGAAAAGGATAATATTGTCAATATTCTCAATGCCATCTTTTCGCTTAACCAGGATTTTCATGTTTTGGTTATAGATGATGGCTCCCCGGATGGCACAGCCCTGATAGTAAAAGAATTACAAGACAGTTACCCGGAGCATTTATTTTTAGAAGAACGACGTGGTAAACTAGGTTTGGGTACTGCTTATATTCACGGATTTAGGTGGAGCATAGAAAAAGGCTATGATTATATTTTTGAAATGGATGCTGATTTTTCGCATAATCCAAAAGATTTGCAACGCTTGTATATGGCCTGCGCTATTGGCGGGGCCGATGTAGCTGTAGGTAGCAGGTACGTGCCCGGTGGCAAGGTAGATAACTGGCCATGGGATAGAAGGTTTTATTCCAAAGGTGGAGCATTATATACACGCCTGATAACCTGGATGCCGGTTAAAGACCCTACAGCAGGCTTTGTTTGTTATAAAAAAGAAGCATTGCAAACCATTAACCTGAACGAAATTAAATTTGTTGGTTATGCATTCCAGATTGAAATGAAATTTGCTGCATGGAAGCTTGGTTTTAAAATAAAAGAAGTTCCTATCACCTTTATTGATCGCCAATTAGGTACTTCTAAAATGAACAAAGGCATTTTAAAAGAAGGTGTTCTTGGTGTGCTTAAAATTCAATGGCACAGCCTTTTTAAAAATTACCGCAACCGCGTAAAATCTTCGCAACCCGTTACTGTTTAATTAAGTTTTATGAGTGTACTTAAAAAATTATACGCCATTGTAAGCGTTATAACCTGTTTGTTTTTTGCGGGTTGTTTGGAGGTGGAGGAACAAACTACTTTTAAAACAGCAAACACTGGTGATTATACTTTAGCCATTGATATGGGCAAAATGATAGCGCAGCTAAAAATGTTTGGTGCTGGTGAACAATTGGGCAGTTTACAAATGAAGGATACCACCATTTATTTTAAAGATTTTATTGATAAGGATACTATATTGTCGTTGCAGGATAAAGACCTGATACGTAATGGGGTTATGAAGATGAACCTGAACCCCGATGATGGAGAAATGAAATTAACCATGTCGGCGCCATTTACCAATCCAATTCAACTTAATTTAATACGGAGTGCGTTATTTAAAATGTTGGAAGCTGGCGCAAAACCTGGATTTAAATCTATTGAGAGTATGACACAAAACGCGGGTAGTTTATCAATGCTCGATTTAAATATCCTGGGTTTTACATTAATAGTAAATAAGGGGATCATTACAAATAAATTATCAAATCCCGACCAATTGAAAACCTTTTTAAATAACGATTCTACCTTGCAGCAAATAAAACAACTTGCGCCTTTAATGGGTGCAACTGTATCTTTTAAAAACGTTTATACATTTGCTACTCCTATAAAAAACTTTACTGCTACAAATGGCACTATAAGCGAAAATCGCAAAACAATTATCATTAAAAATGAGCTGAATAATTTGTTTGAAAATCCTGCTTCTTTTGAGTTTACAATAAGTTATTAATTATTTTTAAGAGGTGCTTAATACAAGGTTATTTGGTTTCCAGCTTTTGTTTTTCATGGCAGCATCCTTGTGTCACTCACTTGTACTTTTACCTAAAATGCAATCAACCCATATTCCTTTATAACATAAGTTATTTGCATGGCTTATTTATTTTTTGCCGCACAAGTTACAAGCTGCCAAAGGTTGGTCAGGCCGCAACGATGCAACATTTATAACACCTGCCTGGCTCAAAAAATTAATTCAATATTTGGTTAAAGTGGTCTATTACCGGTACTCTCCAAATACACTTCTTAAACCATCTGAAATTTCGCCGAGGGTACAATAATTTTCAACTGCTTCAATTACCAGGGGCATTAAATTTCGGTCATCTGTTGCAGCAGCTTTAATATCGGCTAAACTTTTTTCAACGTCGGCAGTATTGCGCTTTGCTTTTAACTGTTCCAGCTTTTCAGTTTGTAGTGCCCTGATACCATCGTCAATTTTAAAAGGGGGG
>JBBSJX010000275.1:0-5802 GCA_038256825.1 Chitinophagales bacterium | reverse complement strand
AGGTTAGTACCCGCACTGATTATGGCCTTTTCAATATCAGGTTCTTCAATATTCATATGAAATCCATCCAGCATAATTTTAGCAGCGGGGTGGTTGATGTCGCTTATTAAACGAACCACATCAGCAGCGGTATTTACAAGGTCCGACTCAAACCGGTTTAAGGGCTCTAATGCTATTTGAAGATTACGCGAACCAGCCATTTCGCAAACAATGTGTAAGTTTTTTACCGCAAGATCCCACTCCATTTTACGTTGATCAAGAGGCAACATACGGGATTTGCCCACAGCGGAATACATGGGCCCGGCAAAAAAGGTGGTGCCAAGCACATTACATAAATCAAGGCAGGAACGGATGTAATTAAAACAGTTTTGATGAATGGCAGGATCGTTACTGGTAAGATCGCGGGTGGCCCCAAATGCGCCACATACTACGGCCTGTAAACCATAATCATTTAATCCTTGTTTTAAAATTTTCCCATCAACTAATGCAGGATCTTCAAGTGCAATTTCCACGGCATCAAAACCCATCCCCGATATTTTTGAAAAAATTTCGGGGATAGATTCTGTTGTAAAGGGAGAAGTCCAGAGCCAGGTAGTAACACCCAATTTTACTTGTAACGACATGATTGTCCGGTTAGATTTTTAAACTTTTTATTTTGCTGTAACCCTTAAAATACCATTCATAATCCGCCAATGCCCGGGAAAGGTGCACACAAATGGATAGTCGCCCGGAATGTTTGGAAGCGTGAAGGTGAGTGTATATTTTCCACCTGGGTTAATAAGTGGTGTGGCTTGTAAAACCTCGGGAATACGCGGCACATAATTTAGCTTGGTACCGTTTTGATCCATGGCTAATTTATCGGCAGCGGCGCCTACTTTTTCCAACGATTTTGGTTTAGCCAAAACAAAATTGTGCTGCATATGATCGGGGTTTTCAAATACAATCTGAACTACTGAGCCTGCCCGGGCAGTGATTAATGTTTTATCATATTTCATTACATCCTTCACCACTTTTATTACAATCACTTTTTCAACCGCTGGTGTGGAGGCTTTATCAATCTGCTTAGAAGTGCCGGGAGAAAACAGTTCCAGCTTACCTGCATATAAAGAGGATCTTAAATTAAACGTATCGGGGTAGTTGGCTATTTTCTCCTTTCCCTGTAACGTTTCAACTCCCACCCTAACACCTGCATTTAATGGTTGGACAAATAAACCGGGGGTTAAGGAATTGGCAACCTGTTTATTATTTATGGCAAGGGCCATGGCGCCTTCTTTTAGTAAGCTTGCCTTAAATGAAACTCTACCTGAAGCAGGTAAATCATCGCTGTTAATAGTGTAATATTTACCCTCCTGGTTTACCTGGAAATACAATTTATTTTCCTTCATAAAAAGGCCATAGCCATTAAGGATGTCGCCCTGGGCCATAATTAAACCTTCAAAAGGAGGCTCCTTATATTTTGAGAGTTCACCGGTTATATAAATTTCTTTATTGGTAACGTCGGGTGTTTGTAAAGCTGTACCAGTTGGCCGCCTAACCTGTAAAGGCAGGGTGGTAATCCGGTTTAGGCTGGCCAGGCGTTGCGCCAGCGAAGCGTCAGCAATATTGGTAGTGGCCAAAGCCTCTTTTTTATTAAAAGCTGCCGCAAAAAATGTTTGATTTTTAGCCGCTGCTGCGGTAATGGCAAATTTTAACCAACGGTCTTTTTCATTCTCTGGCTTTAAAGCAACATTAACCAGGGCCACCCCTATCGCAGCCGATGGCTGCATATCGGCCAATACTAAAATTGCGGCTAAGGTTACCCTGCTATCCGCATCGTTTAAAACACCTGATTTTTGTAAGGCTGATAAGGTTGTAACATTAGGAGGCAAAACCTGAATGGCTGCCTTACGTACACCTGCAACCGGATTTGATAAAGCTTTAACTGCAACATCCAGGGCTTCTTTATTGGAGCCATTTAAAGCCTTTAAACCATGCAGAGTCCATAGCGCATGAATGGCTGATGGATTCAATCCTATTTCATCTTTGGTTTCGTTCCTAATGATCTTATACAATTCCGGAAGCACCGATTGATCACCACTTTCAACCAGTAATCTTTGAGCTGTTGTTCGCCAAAACATATTGTTGTTGCTCAGTGCTTTTATAAGTCCTTTAGTATCGCTTTTAGAAAGGGTAAGTGTATTGCTTCCGGGATGGTCTTTGGACACAATCCTATAAATTCTGCCACGCTCATGATCGCGTAATGGATTGATATAAGCATTGCCTTTACCGTTTTGTGCCTGGTATCCACCTCTTTCAGGTGAAGGAGTTGGGTTGTGCTGAATAATGAAATCGTACCAATCCACCACCCACAAAGCACCATCGGGGCCAACTTCGGCTTGTATAGGTCCGGCCCAATCATCGGCGCTTGTTAACATGTTCCAGCCATCACCATCTTCAATAAAACCTGAGCCATTTTGTTTTAAAACAGTACGATGAATTATGCGGCCTGTAGGTTCATTTACAAAAGCAATCCTGTTCCAGTATTCCCTGGGAAAATTTCGAGCGGTATACAAGCTATGCCCGGCGGCGGCTGTAAATCCACCATGCACATCAACCTGACGAAGATTTTTGGTAGCTACATGCATTTCATAGTGAGCATCCAGTTTTTCCACACCAGATTCGTCAATTTTACCCATAGCCAGGTATTTTTTATCAATACCATAAAAACCAGTGTGGGTGTTATTTGCCGTGGAAATAAAAACATCAAAATCTTCAGAAAATCCCAGGCCCCAGGTATTGTTGCTGGTAGTTGAAAGGTATTCCAGCTTTTTACCATCGGGTGTAAACCTGTAAACACCTGAACTAAATTTATAAGTACTATCTCCTATTTTACCATTAAATCCTGAATAGCCTACAACACCCCAAATTTTATTATCCAATCCATACCTTAAGTTTGATGCCTGTGCATGCGTATCATCCTTACCCCAGCCCGTTAATATCGGCTGGCGAATGTCCGCTTTATCATCACCATCAGTATCTTTTAAAAATAAAAACGATGGAGCATTACTTACTATTATACCTCCATTTACAAAAATAAAACTGGTGGGTATGTTTAGCTTATCAGCAAAAATGGTAAACTTGTCTGCTTTGCCATCTCCATTGGTGTCTTCCAATATTTTTATACGATCATCGCCTGTTTCTCCTGCTTTAATTTCGTTGGGATAATCCACCGTTTCAATCACCCAAAGCCTGCCACGCTCATCCCAGTTCATGTAAATTGGATTTATGATATCGGGTTCGGCGGCAAATAATTTTAATTCAAAACCCGGTGGCACCTGCATCAGCGCCATTGATTCATCGGGCGTTAAAGGCGCCTGGAATTTTGGCGGAGGATTGCGCTGCTCATAATTTGGAATAACCGCCTCGGTATATTTTAATTGGGGCATTTTAAATGCTGCCAGCGTTTCATTCGCTTTATCGCCAACTGCCCATAGGATACCATTTTTTACCAGCTTTAAAAAACCCGGGTTATTAAAAGTTACTGCGTTGTGGCCATAAGCGGTATAAAAAACCCGCCCTTTTCCATAAGGTCTTACCCAGGTATATGGTTCATGGTGATTACCTTCTACCCTTTCACTTAAAACTTCAATATTCTTACTCAGCTTAGTATGTACGTAAGTTTCATCGGTAGTAATAAATGCGTTAATGCCTTTCATTACAGGATGCGTTGCATTTACAATTACTGCCGGAAATGAATCTATTTTATGACTCTCAAACTGGCCTCCAATCATTTCCACCACCTCATCCGAATTTCTAAAACAATAGGAACCACAATGCAGCGGAATAAACCCTTTACCCTCTTTTACAAAATTCAACAATGCCTTCTCCTGCCCTTTCGAAATTTCATCGTAATTGGCATACAAAACCAATCCATCAAAATTATTAAGGTTGGTTTCATTCATATCGTTGGGATCGGTTGTATAAGTAATGTTGATCCCGTCTTTAAAATATTCCTTCGTTAAAATATCAGCTAACTGGCTGGAGTTATGGTGGGTGCTTTTATGCCCAAGAAACAAAATCTCCAGTCGCCTGCCTTCGGGAGCTATTTTATATGTTGCGGCAATTAAAAAAACCGATAGGATGGATACCAGGCCTATTAAAAAAAGTTTCGTTTTCATATAGCAAGCATTAAATTTTTATTGGAGAAACGGTTTAACGAATATCGTTTGAATGATTGGCAAAGCATGTGTACATATTGTCAACATCTGACTGTATCTTGTCATAAAAATTGTTCAAACTCATAAAATCAAGAAAAGTTTGAAGACAGCCCTTCATAAATCCGCCATCCCCGATTCTAAAATATTTGTGGTTAAACAATTAAATGAAAACCATTTTGATCCCACGTGGCATGCCCATCCCGAATACCAGTTATTTTTTGTAGAAGAAGGAACCGGCACCCGTTTTATAGGCGACAGCATTAAACTATTTAAACCAGGTGAGTTGGTTTTTACCGGCCCGCATTTGCCACACTTATGGCGTAGCGATGAAAAATATTTTGACCGGAATAACTCATTAAAAACATCCGGTATGGTTATTTATTTAAACGAACATTTTTTGGGTGAAGACATTTTAAACAAGGAAGAATTTATACTGGTAAAAAAACTTTTTTCCAAATCGCTAAGGGGCATCGAATTCCAGGGTGAAACAAAAACACGGGTCGTAAAAATGATGAAAGATCTTTTAAAAATGCAGGGCATCGAAAAATTAATTCAATTATTAAAAATACTTTCCTGCCTTGCCAACTGCAAAAACATACATTACATTTCCCCTGAAGCTTATACCAGTTCGCTCAACCAATCGGAAACCGACCGCATGAATCAGGTGTATGATTTCATTTTAAAAAATTACCGGAAAAAAATTACACTGGGGCAAATTGCAAACGTGATTCATATGACCCCAACCAGTTTCAGCAGGTATTTTTCAATTATTAACAACAAACCATTCTCAAAATTTATTACCCAAATCAGGATTAAGCACGCCTGCAAAATGCTGGTAGAAACCGACGAAACCATTGCGAATATTTGCTACGATTCCGGCTTTAACACCCTATCAAATTTTAACCAGCAGTTTAAAGATGTAATGAGCACCACACCCATGGATTACAGGAAGGAATTTTTAAACTTATAAACAATACCGGTTTGCATAATAATTGCGTTTAAAATAAGTTTTAAAAACTTTTGGTTACCGGCTTTAGTTTTCCAATTAAACATTGTTGTGTCACTCACTTGTACTTTTTGTCCGCTATTCATCTTACTTATTTTATACTCTATAATTAAAGTATGACATACATTTTATAATAAAAATTGTAACCGTACCTGATATCTGGCATTCATTATATTATTAAAAAAATCTCGTTGCTATTTGTACAAATGGTAAAGTGATTGCGAACCACCTGGGGGGCTGTCAAGTATACAACAATGATGCTATAAAAAACAATTGCTGGTATTGATATGGAAATCATTTAAACGATGGTATCAGCTACTCTGGCTTCACTTTATTTTGCACTTTATATTGATTTCTGAAACAAACTTCATTAATTCTACTAATTAACCACATTATTATTAAACGTAAGAATTGAATGGAGAATAGTAAATAATGTCAATTTTACAATTAAATTTTTTGTTAACCTTGCAATAGTTTAAAAATTCTATAAATTGCTGTACTAAACGATTTCATCTTTATCTAAAATTAACTGCCATGAAAGTATCTGTACCGCCCCTGTGCGGTTTTCTTTTCCCAAAAAATTTAATAATCAAAACGGTT
>JBBSJX010000274.1:0-5814 GCA_038256825.1 Chitinophagales bacterium | reverse complement strand
GTGTTAAATCATTTCCTGATAGAAGTTTTAGAGAAATTATCGAAGTCTTAAGTTGACACCTTTACGTCTATCCGGGAGTTTATCGAGGGTCGCAATCACATCACCGGCAAATCAATGTGGAAGATTATTAACACCCCACATTTCCTCTCTTCTTATCCTGTTGATTATAAACGGTTATGCCTCTTGTAGTTACTATCATTTTTAAGGCTTTAGCTTTTGGGCTGGTGGGTTTTTTGCATTAACCAGGTAAAGAGCAAAAAATGAATAATAAAAAAATAACGTTTAAAGGATTATTGACCGTTTGGAAAAATGCTTTTATAGGCATGGGTGAGGACAATGTAACCAGAATGAGTGGCTCTCTGGCTTATTACACCGTTTTTTCAATGGCGCCCATGTTAATAATGATTATTTCGTTAGCGGGCTTTTTTTTAGGTCGCGAAGCTATAGAAGGTGAAATAGTAAACCAGCTATCGGGTTTTGTGGGCGTAAAAACGGCTGCTCAATTACAGGAGATTATTAGAAATGCGTCCCTCGCCGGCAAAAGTACCATGGCTGCCATTATAGGTGGTATTACTTTATTGGTGGGTGCCACAACAGTGTTTGCCCAAATACAGGATTCAATTAATACCATCTGGGGTATAAAACCAAAACCTAAAAGAGGATGGTTGAAAATGATAAAAAACAGGCTTTTATCTTTTTCAGTTATCATAAGTTTAGGTTTTATCTTAATGGTTTCATTAGGTATTTCAGCCATTGTTGATGCCTTTAGTAACCGGTTGCAGGCAAGTTTTCCCGATGTAACCTTCGTGGTTTTTTATATAATTAATATCCTCATCACTTTTTTGGTAACCTCCTTCATTTTTGCAGTAATTTTTAAAGTGCTGCCCGATGCAAAAATCAAATGGAAAGATGTTGCCGCAGGAGCAATGGCCACCAGCTTTTTATTTATGCTCGGTAAATTTGGCATATCGTTTTATATAAGCAAAGCCGAAGTGGGCGATACTTATGGCGCTGCAGGTTCGATAGTAGTCTTGTTGATATGGGTTTATTATTCCTCTATTATTCTTTTTTTAGGGGCTGAGTTTACCAAAGCATTTGCTGTAAAATATGGTTCAGCTATTCATCCCAATGAATATGCAGTTACCACCAAAATGGTTGAAGTTGAAAATGGCAATGAGTCCATCCAATCGGTTGAGAAAAAAGATATTAAAACCACCGGAACGCCCAATACAAAAGTTGTTAAAAGCGAAAAGGAACAGTAAAATTTATTAGCCCATTTTATTTTAAAAAGGAATAGTAAAAACCGAAAGTAGTTACGAAAAAAACGAAAAGACATCAATAAAATGAATGTGCCACAATGAGTAAATGTACAAGTGAGTGACACAACCATGATGCCATGAAAAAATTATGCTGGCAACCCAAATAGTTGAAAAATTAAAAAGGATCCCGCGAATTTAGTGGGATCCTTTGTGTTTTTTATTTACAGTTTCGAGTGTTTAATTTAAAGAGGCTTTGCTGTAATTTGCACCCCATAAATCATATCGCTTAACCTGTGTTTTTAAGCGCTTTTGAAAATCGCTGTAATCTTTCTTTTCCTGTGGCGACCATAAGACTTCGCTGAGTGCGGTCATCCTTGGAAAAATCATGTATTCTACTTTGGCCGGGTTCGAAATATATTCCGTCCAAACATTTGCCTGGGCTCCTAATATGTATTTCTGTTCGTCGGCAGTTAATTCCTTTGGTAATGGGTTATAATTATAAACTTTCTCTAAGGGTAAATAGCCGCCAATAACAAGGGAATCTTCTGGCTTATTTTGGCCATGATCAAAATAAACATGACTGTTTGGGGTCATAATCACATTGTGTTTTTGCTTTGCTGCTTCAATTCCACCCTGCTCGCCACGCCAGCTCATAACAGTAGCATTGGGTGCCAGACCGCCTTCCAGTATTTCGTCCCATCCAATAATATCGCGGCCTTTACTGTTAAGATATTTTTCAATTCTCCCAATGAAATAACTCTGTAAACCATGCTCGTCTTTTAATCCCTTTTCCTTTATCAGGTTCTGACAAAACTCTGAGCGCTTCCAGTTTTCTTTAGGGCACTCATCGCCACCAATATGAATGAATTTTGAAGGAAATAAGGCTACTACTTCATCCAAAACATTTTCAAGAAAATTAAAAGTGTACTCCGACGGGCAAAACACATCACTATACACTCCCCACGATTGCTGCACCTGTTTACCGGTGGTTGGCCCCGCCCAGTCTTTCACTCCTTTTGCAAGTTTGGTGTCCTCGCCGGGAAAACAACTGAGTTGTGGATAGGCAGCTATTGCAGCAGAAGAATGGCCGGGTAGTTCTATCTCGGGTATAACGGTTATAAAACGATCCCGGGCATATTTTACAATTTCCATTACCTCTTCCTGTGTGTAAAATCCGCAATCCTGGTGATTGTCATTTCCTGTACCGGGATGGTGCCCTATAATGGTTCCGTTTCTACAACTTCCTATCCTGGTAAGCAATGGATACTTTTTAATTTCAATTCTCCACCCCTGGTCTTCGGTTAAATGCCAGTGAAAATTATTTATTTTATGCAGCGCTAAAAAGTCGATAAACTTTTTAACATAATCAACCGAAAAAAAATGTCGGCCAACATCCAGCATCATACCCCTGTATGCAAAGCGTGGCTCATCCTGAATGAGTATCTGGGGTATGGTAAGTTTTTTTGAAACCTCGGTAGGTAACAATTGGATGAGGGTTTGTATACCGTAAAAAACGCCTTCAGCATCATCGCCTTTTATGTTTACCGAATTACCTGTTACATTAAGGTTATAAGCACCGGGTATTGTGTTGCTTTTGTTTGCGCTGGACAAAACAATTGAATTGGCGCCCGCTTTCGTATTCGGTGCAATTTTTAATTGAAACCCATAAAACTTTTGCAGGTAATCATTTAAAAAACCGGCTTGCTTATTCAGGGCCTTGGACGCCAAAACTAATTTGGTGGCACTGGTAATATTAAATTTACCGGTGCCGGTTGTTACCGATACTGGAGCAGGTATAATATTAACCTGGGCAAATGAATAATTAAACAAGCACAATGCAAGTAGATAGGAAAAAATTTTTTTCATTATAGTGTTAATGCTTTAAAAATTAATATTAGCTAAGTATTGCGAGAATTAGCTGCGCAATCGAATGCACAAACGCACTAGAAAATAGAAGTGAAATTTTATAAGAAAGAGAATTTATTTGATCTCTTCAAATTCAATATAATCCTTCGAAGATGGTTTTGAGGAATCGTCCTTCTTAGTACCAGTGTACCCGGTACTGTTTCCATTAGCCTCTGTAGTTTGGTTAAAACCATTCATATTGCCATGAACATCCCTCATTTTTTCGTTCATTTTTCTTGAAACAGATAAAATGGGCAATACAAATCCAAAAATGAACCGGTATAGAATATAAATAACAAGGGCTAAAATTATATACGACATAATAGAGTAAAGGTACTACTGACCTGTTTTGCACAAAATTATTTAAATATTTTAAAAGCGTTTTTACAAAAGCGTTACTAGTTTATATAGTGTTACAAAGAATTAACAAAATGAAGATTTGGATGATATTCAAAGTTTGCATTACATTTGCTTCCGGAAAAAGAAACATCAGAAGGGAACGGCTAACCGTTCCCTTCTCTTATTATCACAATGAACGAAACAATTATACAAACGGTAGAAAAAATGTTGACCGAATTTCTTCATGAGGAGGACGGTGACTTTTTAGTGTCGGTTAAGGTAAAACCTACCAATAATATTAAAATTTATATTGATAGTGATGGCGAAGGTGGGATGACCATTGAAAAATGTGTACGCTACAACCGGGCTTTATACAAGCAACTGGAAGAGCAGGCTATTTTTCCTGATGGCAATTTTTCACTGGAAGTCTCTTCGCCGGGAATTGAGGAACCCTTACTACTTACCCGCCAGTACCGTAAAAATAAAGGCCGGTTAATTGAAGTGACTTTTACTGACGATACGGTAAAAGAAGGCGTTTTACTTGAAGTAACCGAAAACGATATCATTTTAGAGCAAACTACCGGTAAAGGAAAAAAAGCCGAAACCAATCAGTTTGTTATTCCATTTAGTAATATAAAAACAACAACAGTACAAATCCAATTCTAGTCCCAGGTATTAAAGAAGCGGAATTTATTTTTTAAAATTTTTGCCATGGCAAGTATTAATCTGATTGAAGCATTCCAGGAATTTAAAGATGCAGAAAACATTGACAGACCAACGATGATGAAGGTGGTGGAAGATGTTTTTAAAACGCTTTTGCGAAAAAAATACACCAGCGACGAAAACTTTGACGTTATTGTTAATGCTGAAAAAGGTGACCTTGAAATCATTCGCCGCCGTATGATTGTGGATGATGGCGAGGTAATGGATCCTTTAGCCGAAATTGCTTATAGTGATGCCGTAAAAATTGAACCCGACTTTGAAGTGGGTGAGGAACTTTACGAAGAAGTAAATATTCTCGACTTCGGTCGTAGGGCAATTTTGGCAGCTAAACAAACATTGGCCAGCCGCATCAGCGATCTTAAAAAGAATGTTTTAGTAAAAAAATATGCTGAACGCGTTGGCGAAATTGTAAATGCCGAAGTATACCAGGTTTGGAAAAAAGAAGTTTTATTACTTGATGAAGAGGGAAGTGAACTTATTTTGCCAAAATCTGAGCAAATTCCAAGCGACTTCTTTAAAAAAGGCGAAAGCATTCGTGCCGTTGTAGAACGCGTGGATTTTAAAAATAATAATCCTGTTATCATCCTAAGCCGCACTTCTTCAAAATTCTTGTCTAAGTTATTGGAAATTGAAGTTCCTGAAATTTTCGATGGCTTGATTGTTGTTCGAAAAATAGTAAGAGACCCGGGAGAGCGTGCCAAGGTAGCAGTAGAAAGTTTTGACGATCGTATTGACCCTGTTGGAGCTTGTGTAGGAATGAAAGGTAGCCGTATTCATGGCATTGTGCGGGAGCTTAAAAACGAAAATATTGATGTTATTAACTGGACCAATAACATTAACCTGTTAATACAAAGGTCACTTACTCCTGCTAAAATTACCAGCATGGATATTGACCAGGATACCAAACATGCAAGTGTTTATTTAAAGCCCGACCAGGTAAGCCTGGCAATTGGCCGCCGTGGTGTAAACATTAAACTGGCTTGTGAGTTAACCGGTTTTGAAATTGATGTTTACAGGGATAACGAAGGCGAAGTAGAAGAGTTTGATATTGACCTGGAAGAATTTAGTGATGAAATTGAACCATGGATAATAGATGAGTTAAAGCGCATTGGTTGCGATACAGCCCGCAGCGTTTTAAACTTAACCGCCGAAGAACTGGAACGCCGTACCGATTTAGAAAAAGAAACCATTACCGAATTAATGAAGGTATTAAGTGAGGAATTTGAAAAAGAATAGGTTATAATAAACCTTAAGCCTAAAAAAGGATTAGTAAAGTAGAAGTAAGGAGTTATAGAAATTTTTGGTAGTGAGCAGCAAAACGTATGGCAACATCGTTGCGTCGCACACTTCAGGTTCAGGTACTATATTCAACTTTTATTGTAGCCTAAACGGGCAATAAATGTTTAACATCAGTAACAATTTTCTGTTGTGGGTTACAAAATGCCGCTGGAAGAATAAAGAACAAATACTACAAGTGAGTGACACAACGAAGGTGAATAAATTACAAAAAGTTGGTTCCATAACAAAGAAAGCATTCAAATCATTGGCTTTTGGAAAAAACTTAGGATTACTTTTGAGCCACGATTTC
>JBBSJX010000273.1:0-5815 GCA_038256825.1 Chitinophagales bacterium | reverse complement strand
TACTGCCGATAGATTTTCGGTTGTTTTTTAATGCATAAGGTATACGAAAATTCATAAAAATAAACCGCACGGGAAAATTTTTAAAACAAAATTTTTTTATGAATAACCCTGGTTAAATTTTTATGTTGTAGCTGAAGATGTTGAATTTTATAATTAATTAATCCTTAATATGCATGGTGAAAACCAAAAACCATTTACGCTTAAATAGAAGTGAAGTTTGTAACTAACACACTAAGGCTTTATTTAACAAAGAGTAAAAATTGGTTGATTATATTTGTAATAATTAAGTAAAAACTCAAAAAAATAAATATGGAATTTAAATCTAGTAACCCGGCTTTATCTAAAGCATTTAATCAAACCTTTGATATAACCCGTGAAGGCAGAATGACTGTTCGTGGTGTTATAAACAAGTTTGGTTTTATATTTTTAATGATGATGGCCTCGGCCGCTTATACCTGGCATGCGTTTGACCAGGGCCAATCTGTAACCGGTTATATGTGGGGTGGTGCAATTGGTGGATTGGTAGTAGCGGTTATCATGTCGTTCAAGCCAACTTCTTCGCCATACCTGGCGCCGCTATATGGTTTGTTGGAAGGTTTGTTTGTTGGTGCCCTTTCAGCAACAATTAATTATGCAATGCGTGAAAGCTATCCCGGCATTATTATGCAGGCCGTGGCATTAACTTTTGGAGCTGCTATTGCCATGTTTATATTGTACCATTTCCGAATTATTAAAGTAACGGAGCGATTCAGGTCCATTGTGTTTACGGCTACTGCAGGAATTGCTATTTTTTATGTGATCGCTATGGTTTTGCGTATGTTTTCAATTGATATTGCCTTTTTGCATGAAGGTAGTTTGTTAGGTATCGGGTTTAGTTTAGTGGTTATTGTAATAGCCTCATTAAACCTGATCATGGATTTTGACATGATTGAAAAAGGTGCAGCATCGGGCGCTCCCAAGTTTATGGAGTGGTTTTGCGCTTTTGGATTGCTGGTAACCATTGTTTGGTTGTATATCGAAATCTTACGTTTGTTAAGCAAACTTTCTAGCAGAAATTAATTTTAAAAAGTTGGATAACTGAGCCTGTTACTATTGTGACAGGCTTTTTTTATTACTAATATTTTAGGAACGTAAATTATAATTCCAGTAAGTCTGCTTCGGAAACGTTGGCAGTTATCTCATGTTTAATCCTGCGGTTCATAATGTAAATAAACAAGGGGGGAATATGTGCCAGTATCATCATGCCAGGATAACCCGTAGGCATTTGCGGCGAATGTTCGTGGTGGCGTAATACCTGGTACTTACGACTTGCCATAAAATGGTGATCGCTATGTCTGCTTAGTTCAAATAACATAATCCGTCCTAAAACATGATTGCTGTTCCAACTATGTTGGGGCATGGCGCGTTCAAATTTTCCCGGGGCAATTTCCCTACGTTGCAAACCATAGTGTTCAATATAATTTACGGTTTCAAGTAAAGCAATTCCTATAGCTGCTGCAAAAAGGTAACAAGCCAATATTAACCAGCCAAAAACAGCTAAAATAGTTATAACAAAACCTATCTGCAGCAATGTAAAACGGATCATCTGGTTTTGAAAACTCACAACCGTAAAGCCTTTTTTTTGAACTTCTTTATTTGCTATATGCCAGGCGCTCTTATAACTATTTACAATGGTTCGAATGTAAAAAGTAAACAACCATTCGTTTAAACGGGCCGAACTTGGATCGTTTGGCGTGGCAACCCGTTTATGATGTCCGCGGTTATGTTCAATAAAAAAGTGCATGTACAGTGAAGTGAGCAAAAGGCTTTTGGCAAGGGTTTGTTCAAAGGCAGTGTTGCGATGCCCCAGCTCATGCGCTACATTAATACCAAATACGCCACATAATAAACCCATACTTAAAGTTCGGCCCGCATACTCAGTAAAAGTGAGGTTTGCCTGTTGTAATGACACCAAAAAATAAATGAGGGCAGCATACATAAACAGGGGTATAATGTATAGTAAGTAATCATACAGTTTATCTTCTTTGGCAATTTGTTCCTCTGTTTGCTTAAGGTTTGCCGGGTGGGGTTGTATAAATAATTCGGCAAAGGGAATGATGGTGTACGACCAGATGGCCGGCAAAAAGGTGATCCACCCCTTACCCGAAAAAGAAAGCCAGGCAAGGTAAAATAATACCAGGGGAGATGCATATTTGAAAGCTCTTAAACGCATGCCACTAAGTTACAAATTATGATGAATGGTGTAAAATTAAGGCTGGTTGCAAACAATTATTTTAATAAAGTGTGAAAAACGTTTGATTAATAGATGCCGGTGAACGGACTGCAAACCGCCGGTGGTCGGTAATGGCTGCAACGATGATGCTATGGAAAACAAATGCCTGATTAAAAAAATATAATGATGTTAAACTATAGCCTCAACAAATAGTCAAAAACCTAAATCATGTTTTATGGCGGTTACCGAACAGGTAAAAAAACAGCATCTTTTATGGCGGGCAGGTTTTGGGCCGGGTACTCAATTAAACGGAGCCGCTGCAGGATCGCCATTTCACTTGTACGATTCGTTGGTCAAATCCTCCTCGGACAAGCCCATATACCTGGATGTAGCAACGGCATTAGATGACCGTTTTTTTGGTGATATGAGCGAAAAAGAAAACGTATTTAATGTCCAGGAAACAAAGCAACGTGTTATTTCGTTTGCTAAAGAAAGCAGGGAATATTTGAAAAAATTGAACCTTCAATGGCTGGATCAAATGGTTGAATCCCCGGCACAGCTCACGGAAAAAATATCGCTATTTTGGCATGGCCATTTTGCCTGCAGAAGCCAGAATGTTTTTCACCAGCAGATGTTATTGCATTCCATTCGCAGCAATGCTTTGGGCAATTTTAGAACATTACTCACTGAGGTAAGTAAAAGCCCCGCCATGCTTGCTTTTTTAAACAACCAGCAAAACAGGAAAAGCCAGCCAAATGAAAATTTTGCCCGCGAAGTAATGGAACTTTTTACCATTGGGCGGGGCAACTATACCGAGAAGGATGTGAAGGAAGCAGCGAGGGCTTTTACCGGTTGGGGTTTTAATTTAAAAACCGGATTTGTGTTTAGAAAGTTTCAACACGATACCGGGTCAAAAACATTAATGGGCCGCACCGGTAATTTTGATGGGGATGATGTGATAAAAATATTACTGGAACAAAAAAATACTGCTCAGTTTATAGCTCGTAAAGTTTATAGCTACTTTGTAAACGAGCAGGTAGATGAAGCAAAAGTTCACTGGCTTGCAGAAAGGTTTTACCAATCGGATTATGAAATCGGTTCGCTGATGAAGGATATTTTTACCAGTAGCTGGTTTTATGATGAAAGGAATATTGGTGCTAAAATAAAGTCGCCTGTTGAATTGCTGGTAGGAATAAGGCGTATTTTACCTATGGAGCTGAAAAGAGATGAAGTGCAGTTGCTATTACAAAGAGCCTTAGGCCAGGTACTCTTTTATCCCCCAAATGTTGCCGGTTGGCCTGGCGGCAAAAACTGGATCGACAGCTCCTCGCTGATGTTGCGTTTAAAAATACCACAGTTTTTAAATGGGGAACCTTTGGCTATAGCTACTAAAATTGATGATGACCAGGAAATGGGCATGAGTGGAGCTGCCAGCAATAAAAATAAAAATGGTTTTGCAGATGGAATGAACCGTTTTAAATTAAATGCTGTGATCGACTGGCCGCAATACATAAAGTTATTTAATGCTGTTTCGCGGCCACAATTAAACCAGGCCATTGCGGGTTTGATATTGCAAACGCCAAAGGGATCCATTAGTAGCGACGTTGTTAATATGGCTGCTGATGCATCGTCGCGTGAAAATTATATAAAATCAGTTTCCATTGCTTTAATGAGTACTCCTGATTACCAGATGTGCTAACAAAACTTATAGGGTTGCTTTAAAATCAAAATCATGCTAATTAAACGGAGCGGTTTTTTACAGGTAGGATCGATGGCAACAGCATCGTTAATGATGCCTAAATTTTTAAAAGCTTTTGAAACGGGCAACCGGGTGCCGCAGGGTAATAAGGTGGTAGTTGTATTACAATTAAGCGGCGGTAACGATGGATTAAATACGGTGATACCTTATCGCAACGATATTTATTATAAAGTGCGCCCACAACTAGGTATCGACAAATCAAAACTTCATACACTAACCAGCGAGGTAGGTTTGCATCCAGCCTTGAGTGGGTTTAAAAATTTATATGATGATGGAAGCCTGGGAATTATAAACAATGTGGGTTATCCCAACCCCGATAGAAGTCACTTTAGAAGTATGGACATATGGCAAACTGCAAGCCACAGCTCCGATTATTTAAATACCGGTTGGGTAGGCCGCTACCTTGATGCGCAGTGCAATGGTTGCGATAAACCCACACAGGCCCTGGAAGTGGATGATGTTTTAAGTCTTGCATTAAAAGGTTCCAGTGTTAAAGGCCTGGCCTTTAAAGATGCCCGCCGTTTGTTTGGTACCAGCCAGGAAAAGTTTTTTAAAGAACTTTCAAAAAAACACTTGTCCCATCATGAAGAGCAGCCTATAGATTATTTATATAAAACCATGGCCGAAACCATTAGTAGTGCGGAGTATATTTTTCAGCAAAGTAAACTACACCCGGGGTCAGCAAATTACCCCGCTACCGAATTGGGTAAAAGCTTTAAAACAATTGCTTCGCTCATCATGTCCAACATCAATACCAAAATATATTACCTAAGCCTGGGCAGTTTTGATACACATGTTAACCAGCAAAACCAGCAACAACGCCTGTTTACCGAAATGAATGATGCCGTAACAAGTTTTGTAGCCGATCTTAAAGCCAACAATCGTTTTCAGGATGTATTGTTATTTAGTTTTAGCGAGTTTGGCAGAAGGGTAGCACAAAACGCCAGCGGTGGCACAGACCATGGATCGGCCAACAATATGTTTTTGGTAAGTGGAGGTTTAAAACAACAAGGTCTGATAAATGGGATGCCCGATCTTATTGACTTAAAAGATGGCGACCTTAAATATTCCGTGGATTTTAAACAGGTATATGCAACGGTGCTTAATAAATGGCTGGGTGCAAACGATCACCAAATACTGGGCGAAAAATATGAACAATTGTCGTTTATTTAAACACCAAATTGGCGAAGGTGGTGGTCCATGTGCATCCAGGTAAGGATTCCCCATTGCTTTTTATTCATGTTGCCAAAGTATGGGTGTGTCGTTTGTATGACATCCTTGTGATTATAAAATCGATTTATATTTTCAGCAAACCTTTTCTTTTCCTCCTCAATATTTAGTTCCAATGCGGGATTGCGCAACATATCTAATTGCCTGGGTGCTTTTGCCTTCATCGGAAATCTGGAGATAAAGTTGAGCATCATAAATTTTAAAACCCGTTGCCTGGTAGTGGATTTTTTTATCGTTTTAGGCGTACTTAAAGTAAGCAGCAATGCGTCGCTGCAATGTCGCAACATTTCTGCAGGCTGCATTTTCCCCCACAAACGAGTACTCAATTCAGTAACCTGCTGGCTACGCTCAATAATTTCATTTTTCACAACTTCGTCAAACAGGTTCTTTTTCATACAATTAAATTAATTATTGTGTACCTAACATTTGTATTATCAATTTAGCAGCCGTTGCGTCGCACTCTTGTACTTTTTCCTGTTCCGCAGCAATCATTCAACATCATGTCAAAATCAAAAAAGTGCTACCAGATATCTTTCATCGCACTCTTGTACTTTTTCCACAGCAATATTAATCATAAAGTAAAACCCCAAAAGTGCTACCTGATATCCTTCATC
>JBBSJX010000272.1:0-5821 GCA_038256825.1 Chitinophagales bacterium | reverse complement strand
ACTGTTAACCGAACCGGATACCTGGCCTGTAACCTGGTGAAGCAGGGTATTGGGTTCAACAGTTACCAGGTGCTCCTTATCGCCACCACTGGCTTTGTGTAGTGCATTATTCCCCGCACCTAAATCCTGTATAAGTTTGCCACCTTCAATTACATTTACCATTTGTAATCCCCTGCAAATACCTAACAGCGGTTTGTTGTTTTCAATTGCATGCCTATACAATTTTTCTTCAAATACATCTCTGTCCAGATGGAAAGAGGGAGGTTTGTGATCGTACTCCAAAACGCCGTTGTAAAGCGATGGGTGAACATCATCACCCCCTGTTAATATGAATGCATCACATTTTTGAAAAACGTGTAGGTTGTTGTTTTTAAATGATAAGTCAACCAGTTCAAAATGCTCCAGTTCTGCAGTTGAAAACCACGACCAATAAAAAGCCGGGTTAACGGTTGTTAAACTGATTCCTATTCGCTTTTTCATATTAGGTTATGAATGATTTTGTTGAAGAAAGCACTTTAGTACAAGAGTGCGACGCAACGGCTGTTGAATAATGTTTTATAGTTCGGCTCCAAAAAAATACTACTGTTTTATTATTTACAAGTAAGCTATAATGCCTTCGTGTAAAGATCTTTAAAGTTCTGTCGGCTTACAGGCTTTGGATTGTTTGGATGTGCAAAATCGGCAATAGCAAGGTCGGCCAATGTTTCAATGTGTTCCTGCTTTACGCCAATATCGCTAAGCTTGTGCGGTATGTTAATGCTGGCGTTCAGGTTAAATAAATATTGAATAACCGCTTCGCCTGTTTCGTGTTTTAAATTAAGGGTTCGGGCTATTCTTTTAAACTTGTGTTCAAATCCTTCTATGTTAAACTCCATTCCATAAGGCAGGTTAACAGCATTTGCAAGGCCGTGATGTGTATCGAGCAACGATGACATAGGGTGTGCCAGAGAATGCACAACGCCCAGCCCTTTTTGAAAAGCTACAGCGCCCATGATGGAAGCAATCAGCATCTGGCTTCTCGACACTATATCAGGATTATTAACGGCCTTCTCAATGGACTGGCTGATGAGTGCAATACCTTCCAGTGCAATGCCCTCGCACATAGGATGCGGATTTTTTGCCAGGAAAGCTTCCAAATTGTGGGTGAGTGCATCCATACCCGTGGCTGCAGTAATAAATGAAGGCAATCCCATGGTTAATTGCGGGTCGGAATAAACATTTTTTGCGAAGTGTTTTGGGGTAAATTGTTTTTTCTTTTGGTGGGTTTCTTGGTCGGCAATTATGGCGCTACGTCCTACCTCGCTACCCGTACCGGCTGTTGTTGGGATGGTTATAAAATGCGGAACATCGTTGGTTACATAAACATCGCCTCCAACCAGGTCATCGTATTTAAACAAATCTTCGCGGTGGTTTACCCTTAACACAATAGCCCTGGCAACATCAAGTGCTGCACCGCCACCTATTCCAATTATGGCATCCCTTTCAGTTGCATCGTAAGCGTCTGTTCCCTTATAAACATCCGATTTTACCGGGTTTTTATGAATGTCGTCAAACACTTCAATGGAAATATTTTTCTTACCAAGATCTGCAACTATTTCTTTAAAAAAGTCAAGTTGAGATATGGTATGGTCGGTTACAATTAGTGGCCTGGCAAGTTTATTATTTATTAAATAATCGCCCAATTCCTTAGTGGCGCCAGCTCCAAAGCGAATGGTTGTTGGAAAATTATATTGATGGATCATCTTTCCAAAAGGTATTTTAATGTTTAATAATTAGTATTTTTTTGTTTGTCAACTATAGTTCTTCTGGCAACATCGTTGTGTCACTCACTTGTACATTTAAACCGTTGTTCAGCTTTACTTACCAATTATATTATTTCAAAATATCGCTTGTATTCCCAATCGGTAACCGGCTTTAAATGTTGTTTCCATTCCCACTCCCGTGTTTGAATAAAGTGAGTTGTAAAATCTTCGCCAAAAATTTCGTTGGCTATGTTAGATTCTTTCATTTTGCGGGTAGCCTCATCAAGTGTACTAGGTAAGGTGCCGTTGGAGAAATCAAGGTACCCGTTTGATTTTGTTGCAGGTTGTTGTAATTCCATTTGATGCTTTATTCCATAAAGGCCTGCGGCCAATGCTGCCGCCATGGCCAGGTACGGATTTACATCAGCGCCGGGTACCCGTGTTTCCAATCTGCAAGATTTACTGCCGCCGGGTAAAGCACGTAAAGCAACGGTCCTGTTATCTATTCCCCAGGTTAATGTTGTGGGTGCCCATGCACCTTCAACCAGGCGCTTGTAACTGTTAATGGTGGGGGCCAGCATGGGTAAAATAAACGGAAGGCAATGCAACTGGCCGGCTATATACTGCTTTAAAACAAGGCTCATTTTTCTTTCATCCTTTTCCTCATGAAACAAATTGTGTTGACCATTTTTATCCCAAAGGCTTTGGTGAATATGGCCTCCACATCCAGGAAGGTTTTCGTTAACCTTTGCCATAAAGGTTGCCATGATACCGTGGTTATAAGCAATTTCTTTTACCGCTGTTTTAAATAATACGGCCCGGTCGGCTGCCTCAATAATTTCGCTGTAACCAATAGCAGCTTCCAAAGTGCCGGGACCGGTTTCGGTATGCAAACCCTCAATTGGTATTTTAAATTTTGAAAGCTGCTCAAATAACGCGGTAAAAAATGGGTTTTGTAAAGTGCTCCTTAAAATGGAATAGCCAAACATTCCCGGTGTAGTGGGTGTAAGATTTTTGAATTGTTTGTCGTTAGCGCTTTGGGGGGTTTCGGCAAAATTATACCATTCAAACTCCTGAGAAAAAAAGGGGAGGTAGCCCATTTGCTCCGCATCGGCCAATACTTTTTTTAGTAGTTGCCGCGGACAAACATAACAAGGTTCGCCGGTTTTGGTGATCATCTCGCCTAAAACAAAAGGCACATTATTTTCCCAGGGTATTTTTCTAAAGGTTGCTAAATCAAGTTTTGCAGGAGAATCAGGATAACCCGTATGCCAACCGGTAAAAGTGACATTGTCGTAAGCTACATCAGCCCCATCCCAGCCAAATATTACATCGCAAAAAGTGGTGTTGGTTTCTAATACCGAAAGAAACTTTTCTACCGACATATATTTTCCACGTAAAATGCCGTCAATATCAGTAAAGGCTACTTTCACCTTTCCTGACGGGTGGCTTTTTACATACTCAATAATTTCAGCTTTTGTCATAACAGGTAGGGATGAATATTCGTTAGGAAGGGTTTATATCTTTATTGAAGATTTTAAAACTTATGAAACAAAGGATCATTATTGCAAAATAAACCAGGGCTAAACTGCCATTAAAAATAGTCATCGCAATAAATGAAATAACGGCAATTACCAGGGCCGTGATTGGAAATAAAGGATACATAGGAACTTTAAACGGGCGTTCCATACCTGGTTCGTTCTTTCTTAAAAGTAGCAACGACACCATCGAAATAATATACAAGGTTAAAGCTCCAAAAACGGATAAGGTAATTATTTCAGCAGTTTTACCCGTAAGTAAAGCAATAATTCCAATACCCATATTTACCATCAATGCGTTAGCAGGTGTTTGAAATTTTTTATGGATTTTACCTAAAAATGATGGCGCAAACCGCACCCGGCCAAACTCAAAACTGGAACGGCCTGCAGCTAATATTATCCCATGAAAGGAGGCCACCAGGCCAAACAATCCCACCGTTATAAGTAAATGGTATAAAATATTGTTATTGCCTACAATATGAGCTAATGCCAGTGGCAAAGGTGAATCCGACGCTGTTCCATCGGCTTTGTAAACAACGGCCTCCCAGCCGGCAACACCTACCGACCCTGTAAAAGTGAGGATACATAATATCACCAGAGTTAATATGGCCGAGCCAAAGCCAATGAGAATAGTGCGTTGAGGATTGATGGCTTCTTCCGCAACATTGGCAACTCCTTCAATGGCAAGAAAAAACCATATAGCAAAAGGGATGGCTGCAAAAGCGCCTTTCCAACCATGGGGCAGGGCATTTTGTTGCAGGTTTTTAAATTCAAAATGCGGCAGCGTTATGCCGGCAAAAAGCAGCAATTCACCAACTGCTAAAATTGTAATGATTAATTCAAAAGTTGCAGCGGCCTTAACCCCATAAATATTTAAGGCAGTAAAAACAAAGTAAGCAAAAACTGCAATCCCAAAAATGGGCAGTTGAGGAAAAAATAAATTAAAGTAAGCACCTATTGCAAAAGCAATGGCCGGTGGTGCAAAAATGAATTCAATGTTTTGGGCCATGCCTGCAATAAAGCCCATGTTTTTACCCATTGCACGGTTGGCGTAATCAAAAGCGCCGCCAGCCTTAGGTATAGCGCATGCAAGCTCAGTATAACTAAAGGTAAACGTGGCATACATTATTATAATGAAAAACGTGGCTAGTGCTAATCCCCAGGTGCCGCCCTGTTCAAGCCCCAGGTTCCAGCCAAAATACATACCCGAAATAACATAGCCTACACCAAGGCCCCAAAGCATTAATGGCGATAGGGTCCTTTTTAATTGCTGTTCGGTTGAGGTAGACAAAAGCAGTTGATTTGCAGTTAAATATCGTTATTTATTGCAATCTCAAAAAAATTATATACGCGGTTGTTACAATTAAATTTCAATAAATTATCTAAAAAATTATCTTTTCCTTGTACCATTAAAACCTGCAGAAAAAAATATTTTTTATGTAGCCAGCAGAGGATATCTATTATGCTTTACTTGCGTCGCACTCTTGTACTTTTAGTTCAAATGCAACAAATTAATAATCGCGTATTTCTTTTCGTTCAATAACAATTAAAAAGTACAAGAGTGCGACGCAACGGCTGCTGCTTGTTGAGAAAATGCTGGAAACAAAAAACTAATTAACCATTAACACATTTACGCTGCGTTGCAAAATGTTGAAGGCAATTTCGGCCATCAGGTTTTCCTTATCAAGTGTGGGGTTCACCTCCGTAATTTCGAAGCAACAAATTTTGCGGTTTTGCATAAACTTACTCACTAAATCTTCTGCCTCTCTTTCGCGTAAGCCATTGCCCACGGGGGTTCCGGTACCTTTTGATATAGAACTGTCCAGGCAATCCACATCAAAGCTTACATAAATATCGGTGCAATCACTTAAAAAACGGATGGCAGAGCGAACCACGTTTTCGGGACCTTTGCGGCGTACCTCGTTGGTGGTAATTACTTTCATTCCGTATTTTTCAATCAATGCTTTTTCTTCTTTTTCCGAATCGCGAAGGGCGATGAACACAATGTCTTCACCCAGAACTTTTGGCTCTATTCCACCCAGGGCTTTCAGGTCGTCCCATTTTTTCTTAGTGTCTTTATCAAGCTGGTGAATGGCAAAATCCGTATTGTCTTCGGCAATGGCAGTGGCCAGCGGCATGCCATGCATATTGCCCGATGGGGTAGTGTAGGGTGTATGTAAGTCGGCATGGGCATCTATCCAAATAACACCCAGCCTGCAATTGGGTTTAGCCATTTTAATACCTGCAATGGTTGCCCCTGCAATACTATGATCGCCACTTAATATCACCGGGAAAAAGTTGTTTTTTAAAGTATCCTTTACCGCCTGGCTTACCTTATCGTACATGGCCGAAACGCCCTTAATGCGTTTGGCATATGGTGAGGCGATGGGTTCAAACAGTAAATGATTTTCGTGCGGAAGGTTTTCAGAAGGAAAGTGTACAAAAAAGTTACTCATGTAATCAAGTGCAGCAATTTTTATAGCTTCAACACCCAAACTGGCACCGCGTGTACCCGCCCCAATTTCACTGGGAACTTCAATT
>JBBSJX010000271.1:0-5833 GCA_038256825.1 Chitinophagales bacterium | reverse complement strand
GGTTAACTTAAATACTGCCAGTAAACATCTTTTAAGTTATGTTAGCGGAATAGGAGCTACCCTGGCAGAAAATATTGTTAAACACCGCAACGAAATTGGCAGGTTTTCTGGCAGAAAGGAATTGTTGAAAGTGCCCCGCCTGGGAGGTAAAGCATTTGAACAGTGTGCCGGTTTTTTACGTATTAATGATGGAAAAAATCCATTAGATGCCAGTGCTGTTCACCCCGAGGCTTATCCCCTGGTGGAGCAAATGGCCAAAGACCTGGATACTGAAGTAAAAAATCTTGTTGGGAACGAAACTTTAATTAGCCAGGTTGATCAGAAGAAATATGTTAGCGAACAATTTGGTGCGCTAACAATAAAAGACATACTTGCTGAATTACAAAAGCCCGGCCGCGATCCACGAAGCGAGGTGCAGCAGTTTGAATTTGCCAATATTTATAAAATGGAAGATGTTACTGTTGGGATGGTTGTGCCGGGCGTAGTTACCAACATTACACGCTTTGGAGCTTTTGTTGATATTGGAGTAAAGCAGGATGGCCTTGTGCATGTATCGGAAATCGCGCACAAATACATAACCGATCCCAATGAGGTATTGAAGCTAAACCAGCACGTACAGGTAAAAGTTACCGAGGTTGATATTTCGCGTAAAAGAATTGCATTGTCAATAAAGCAAACGCAGGAGGCGCCGACACGCCAACAACGAACGTCGCAAAGGCCTGTAACAAACATTAATCATAAAGAACCTTTAGCAGAAGCAGCATTGCCCTTAAACGATGCATTAGCTTTATTAAAAAAGAAGTTTGGAAAATAATTTTGGTAGCCGGCTTTAGTTTTTCAATGGTTCATCGTTGCGTCGCACACTTGTACTTCATTTTAAGTTGCAACAAAATGTGTTACATAAAAATGGGTTCTGAAAATGTTGCATTTCAGAACCCATTCAATTTTCCAACACTTATTAATTTTTTACAACAGGTAAAATAATTTTACTGGCAACACTGGCATTATGAAATATTTTTATAGTTGCTTTCTGAAAATCTTCTTCTTTTGCACGGTAAATATTTACAAACTTTTGCGGATTGCGGTCTACCAATGGAAACCAACTGCTTTGAATTTGGATCATCAGTTTATGTCCTTTTTTAAATGTATGTGCAACATCCGGTAAGGTATAATTTACATTGGTAATTTTATTTGCTACAAAGGGCTCAGGCTTTTCAAAACTGTTTCTAAACTTGCCCCGCATAACCTCACCACGTACCAGCATCTGGTAGCCATTCATTATGTATTTATCTGTATCACTGTAACTAAAATCATCCGGAAAAACATCAACCAGTTTTACAATAAAATCAGCATCGGTTCCGCTTATGCTTACCATCAGGTCGGCTACAATAGGTCCGGCTAAAGTCAGGTCTTCTGTTAGCAGGTCGGTTTCAAAAGTCAGCACATCAGGCCTCCGCGATGCAAATCTTTGGTCGTCGGTCATATATTCCCTGGTACGTCCAAAATGAATGTCTTCAGTATAAGGAACGGGTTTTGCCGGGTCACTTACATATTCTGAAAAACTGTCTGCTTCTCCTGGCTTTTGCTTGCTGGCTACCGAAACTGGTTTATCCCAACTTAAACCACCTTTGTTATGCAGGTAAATATTTTTTGTTTCCATATTTGCCGGCGGCCACTGGGGCAATTGCTTCCATTCATTTTCGCCTGTAAAAAATATTGTGGCTTCAGCTATATCTTTAATACTTCCTTTTCCTTTCAGGTAATAATTAAAAAATGGTATCTCTATATTTTGCTGGTACCATTCATTGGTTTTGCTGTTAAACTGAACATTGCCCAGGTGGGTTCCATTATTGCTGGCCCATTGGCCGTGATACCACGGTCCCATAACCACTTTGTTGTTAGTATTGGGGCTTTTGGTTTCAATAGCCTGGTACAATCTCCAGGCGCCAAATAAATCTTCCGCGTCAAATAAACCGCCCACCACTAATATGGCGGGTTTTACATCCGTCACAAAATTCCGGGGGTTCCGCGCCTTCCAGAATGCATCGTACGTTGGATGGTTCATCAGGTCGTGCCAAAACTTAATACTATCTCCCATAAATCGTTTGGTAAGATTGCTGAGGGTAGCATTTTGAAGGTAAAAGCTGTAATTATCTTTGGTTGAAAATTTGAAGCTTTCTGGTCCAACGGTAGTGGGTTTTGGCCGGGGCCTGCCAAATGATGAGTAGAAAGAAAATGCATCCATTTGCATAAATGCGCCATTATGGTGAAAATCGTCGCCTATAAACCAATCGGTAACCGGCGCCTGCGGACTAACAGCTTTTAAAGCCGGATGGTTACTTAAAGCTGCCATAGTTGAATAAAACCCAGGGTACGAAATACCAAATACACCCGCATTTCCATTATTGGACGAAATGTTTTTTACCAGCCATTCAATTGCATCATAGGTGTCGCTGGCTTCATCAAAAGTTTTTCCTTGTTTACTTGGATTAAAGGGACGAACATCTTCAAACTGGCCTTCACTCATCCAACGGCCCCGTACATCCTGGTACACTAAAATGTATTTTTCCCTGCAATATTCTTTCAAATAAGTATTCCATAGCGGCTTGAATTTCTCTCCGTAAGGAGCCACGCTATATGGAGTTCTGTTAAATAAAATAGGGTGCTTTTCTGAACTGTCCGTGGGTATATAAATGGAAGTAAAAAGTTTTGTGCCATCACGCATTGGTATGGATCGCTCAATTTTGTAATAGTTATTTACAATCCACGTTGAATCATCATTTTGGCTAAAAGCAAAAACGGGAAAACAAAGCAATACAAAACGCAAAATATTTTTCATTCTTTCTTATTTGTTATAATTAAATGTAAGCGATAAGGTTTAACCTACCATAACTTTAAAAGAAGCCATTTTTTTTTGTAAAAAAAATACCCTCAATTTTATTTGTTGAGGGTATCAGTTAATTTAAAGAAATCATTTAATCAACCTTAGTAATCTTTAGTGTATTGGTTGGAAGGTGCAATTTAACAGGGGTACTACTTGTATTTACAACTATATCGCCCGCCTTAACAAATCCACGCTCCTTTAAAATGTTTATCTGGTCATCAATTATATCGTCCAAACCTTCTTCTTCTGAATAGTAAAACGCCCTAACGCCCCAGCTTAAACTCAATTGATTTATCAGGGTTTTTTCCTTTGAAAATATAAATAAAGGTGACTTGGGACGGTAGCTGCTTAGTGTAAAGGCAGTATAACCACTTTGTGTCATACCAATAAGAGCTTCTGCATTAACGTCCTGGGCAATCTTACATGCATTATAACAAACCGCATCACTTAAAAATGATGGAGAGTGTGGTTGAGGTTTCAAATCCTCTTCACGATTATAGCGATATTCTTTTTCAACTTCACCTATAATCTTGCGCATGGTTTCTACAACCAGGGTAGGGTGGTTGCCAGCAGCAGTTTCTCCACTTAACATTACTGCATCAGCACCTTCCAGTACCGCATTGGCAACGTCAGTAGTTTCGCTTCTGTTTGGTTTAACACGGTCCATCATGCTTTCCATCATTTGGGTAGCAACAATTACAGGCTTTGCTCTATGTAAACATTTGCGGATGATTTCTTTTTGAATCATCGGAACTTTTTCCACCGGAAGTTCAACACCCAGGTCGCCACGGGCAATCATAATGGCATCACTTTCTACTATGATATCTCTGATGTTGGCAACGGCTTCTGGTTTTTCAATTTTTGCAATGATCTTGGTCTTGCTTTTCCTCTCTTCCAACTTACTGCGAAGAATAACAATATCTTTTACATTGCGCACAAACGAAAGGGCAACCCAATCTAATTGCTGATCAATAATAAAATCTAAATCCTGTAAATCTTTTTCAGTTAAAGCGGGTAACGAAATTTTTGTATCGGGTAAGTTGATACCTTTTTTAGAAGAAAGAATACCGCCTAAAGTTACCTGAACCTTTACATCGCCATTTTTGGATATATCTACCACTACCACTTCTAACTTACCATCGTCAATCATAATCACGTTTCCAATCTTTACATCACCTGCAAGATTAGGATACGAAACATAAATTTTTTCAAGATTGCCCACAACTTTTTCATTGGTAAAAGTCAGGATATCGCCTTCAACAATAGGCAATGCATTATTTTCAATTTCACCCACTCTTAATTTAGGTCCTTGTAAATCGCCTAATATGGCAATGTTAAAAGGCTCTTCTACATTTATCCGGCGGATGTACTGTATAATCTGCGTTTTATCTTCATGGCTACCATGAGAAAAATTAAGGCGAAATACATTAACTCCTGCCTTAACAAGATCCAATAAGCCATCGTACGTATCACAAGCAGGACCAACTGTTGCAACAATTTTAGTACGATGTGTTGAGTGCGCTAAACCTGCTTGATGATCCATATTTTTATGTAGGTATTTAGTGATGTTTCTAGACATAATTCGTGGGTGTATTTTCAATATTGTTTTTTGGTAAATCAAAATAAATTAAATGAACTGTCACTTTGATTAGTAAATCAACTAGCCAGTATCTTAACTATTTTCATCCATTCAGGATTAATTTTTTGCTTTGCTTTAACGGCTTTGTCTAGTGGTATATAGTTCATCTTATTGTTTAATATACCCACCATAACATTGTGCCTGCCTACAATTAAACTTTCTACAGCGTGGTAGCCCATCCGGCTGGCAATTAACCTGTCAATACAGGTAGGAGAACCACCTCTTTGAATATGGCCAAGTATGCAAACCCTCGTATCAAGCGAAGGCATTCTTTCTTTAATAACTTTAGCTATTTCGTTGGCGCCAAATTCATCTCCTTCAGCAACCACAACAAGGTTAACTAATTTACTTCTTTTTTCTTTTTCAGTTAAACCTGTAACCAATTCTTCAATATCTGTTTTGGTTTCAGGAATGAATATGTTTTCAGCACCTGTTCCAATACCGCTGTGTAATGCAATATATCCCGCGTCGCGACCCATTACTTCAACAATAAATAAACGATCGTGTGCATCGACTGTGTCACGTATTTTGTCAATTGCTTCTATGGCTGTGTTTACCGCTGTATCAAATCCAATGGTGAAATCGCTTCCGGCAATATCCTTATCAATGGTTCCCGGAATTCCTATACAGGGTATGTCAAATTCGTTACTAAAACGTTGTGCCCCTCTAAAACTGCCGTCTCCACCTATAACAACCAATCCGTCTATTCCTCTTTTTTTCAGGTTTTTATAGGCTATTTTTCTTCCTTCCGGGTCATTAAATTCTTTGCTTCTTGCAGTTTTTAATATAGTTCCTCCACGTTGAATTATATTGGCAACACTTCGTCCTTCCATTTTAAAAATGTCGTCATCAATCATTCCATTATAACCTCTCATAATTCCGTAAACCTCCAATCCATGATAAATCCCTGTTCTAACAACGGCTCTAATGGCTGCATTCATACCGGGGGCATCGCCACCCGAAGTTAGTACACCAATTTTTTTTACTTTATTCGTCATTTTATATTCAGTGCTTTCATTTAACTTTAAAAAAGTACCAGCTTTTACTATTTTACTGATCCGAAAAGACGGCCAAAAGTAAGATTTTGATGTTAAAGCAAAACTTATTAATCCTTATACTCCCATACTACCCAACCCCAGATTTTTAATTTGTGCAAATGTTAGTAAAAAATTAATGATTACCACAAGGTTTGAACTTTATTATTTAAAAAGTATAAATCTAATTTTTAAATAGTTTAGATAATTATTTTGTTTTCCATTCAAATATTAAAAAACTATTAATCCGCCTTTAATTTTTTGAATAGTAAACAG
>JBBSJX010000270.1:0-5871 GCA_038256825.1 Chitinophagales bacterium | reverse complement strand
TAAGCCCTTTAAAATGAAGATAGGAAACAGGCTTAAGCTCCGCAGCCTTGCCTTCGAGGTGTAATAATTCGGGGGCGAGTGGAGTAATTATCTCTGCAGTGGTCATGTTTTCACCCGGCTGGGGGTAATAATAAAGAATGCCGGTTTTTTTATTAAGATACCATTCGCCGGGGGCATCAAGACCCTCCCATAAGTTCTCCACTATATACCGGGCGCCATCTTGCGTAAAATCATCAGTAAATACTTTACCGGCTTTGTGTTTAAAGGTAACAATACGGGTTTTTGGATCAATTGACTGGATAGGCAAATGCGAGTCGGTCCAGAAATGATAGACAATTACTTCTACATCGGTTAGGTTTGCCCAGCCTGGCTTTAAATCGCCTTCAGCATATTCGAATCGTTGGCAGTCCGTGTGGTAATGCACTTCAGGAGGCTTGCCATCCGGAAATCCTTTAACCCGCAAAAAGCCCTGGTTGGGTGTACGTGCACGTTGCTTCAAACTTCCATTCACATATAGCTGGCGGAACGACCACTCACCTTTGGTAACTTCAGGTAACTTAGTCATCCAAATACCTTTTTTATAAGGTTTCCAGCCGGTAACTTTTTTCCCGCCGCTGATGATAACTTCCTCATTCCGGTAGGCCTGGTAGGTTATTGGACATGTTTCTGTACCCCCGTCTTCTTCATTAAAAAGATATGGTTTTGAAATATTGTACGTCCCTCCACGCATATTAACTATTACAGGTCTGATTAACTTTCCCTCCTGCTTTAATTTTCGAATGGCTTGTTGCGCATTTTCAAGGGAAGCAAATGGGGTTGTAACATTGGAACCGTCAGCGGTTGCTCTTCCATCGGGTGCTACATAAAACTCAATGTTATCCTGAGCATGCAAACGATTTAGTACAAATAATATAAAGAAAGTGAGAAAAATTTTCATGTACATATTATGAGAATCTTTAGAAAGCTAATTTATGGCATAAATTGGCATGGCAATGCATGCGCCTTACGGGCCGTTCTTTGCTACCATGGATTTTAAATTAAGGGTAAGTTTAAATATATGAAATGCGGTTTGCATAAACAGGAAAAGCCGTACAATAAGGGTTTCAGTACAAAAAGAAATAAACATTTTTTTAAAAAGACGAGCTGGAAAACTAGTTTTAAATTTATCATACCTGTGAGCGCAATTAAACGACTGGGATGAATAATCAATGGTTTTAACAACCAGTGCCCCGCCAATGGCTATTACAAATTAAGTCCTTTTAATTACTGTGATTCATTTTAGTGGTGGATAATAAAGAAGTTAAAATCCTGTATTTTTTGGGCAGTGCAAATGAATAATCATTTAAGTGTTGCCTCAAAATAATATGTTTACATTAATTGTAACCTCTTTAATTATGAGTAAGCCCTTTGTTTATAATAAGATTTTAATAGCAACTGTTGTTATTATAGTATTTATTGCCTGCAATCAAAATAATAAAGCACCTGGTGAAAATGCCCTTGCAGTAAATGAAAAAGATTCTTCCTGTTGCAAAATACCATCACGTTTTGCTTCGTCTAAAAACGGTGATGATGCTACTTCTTCAACCCATACTTCTACAAATGGAATGGTTTGGATTGAAGGAGGAAGTTTTCAGATGGGTGGAGATAACGACCAGGCATCGGAAGATGAATATCCTAAGCATAAAGTAAAAGTTGCCGGCTTTTATATGGATGTTACCGAAGTAACAAATGCGCAATTCGCCGAATTTGTAAAAGAAACCGGGTACACTACCATAGCAGAAAGAAAACCCGATTGGGAGGAACTGAAAAAACAAGTTCCGCCGGGAACTCCCAAGCCCGATGAATCGCTCCTTGTTCCTGCTTCTCTTGTTTTTAAGTCCTCAAAAAATGAAGTTTCATTGGAAGACTATAGCCAGTGGTGGGAATGGAAAGAAGGGGCAAACTGGAAGCAACCTCAGGGACCGGGAAGCAGTTTAAAAGAAAAAGAGGCCTTTCCCGTTGTGCATATATCATGGCTTGATGCACAAGCTTATTGTAAGTGGGCTGGTAAAAGGCTTCCGACAGAGGCCGAATGGGAATGGGCAGCAAGAGGAGGTTTGTCAAATAACATTTACCCCTGGGGAAATGAATCAATAAATAACGGTGCAATGAAAGCAAACTACTGGCAGGGAAGTTTTCCTGCTACCAATACAATGCAGGATAAGTTTTACAATACAGCACCTGTAAAATCATTTGCTGCTAATGGGTATGGTTTATATGATATGGCTGGAAATGTTTGGGAATGGTGCGCTGACAATTATCACAATGATTATTATAAAATGCTTGGTTCAGATGAAGTAAGCAATCCGCAGGGTCCTGATAAAAGTTTTGATCCCCAGGAACCATACACAAAAAAAAGAGTACTTCGGGGCGGTTCTTTTTTATGCAACGACAGCTATTGTTCAGGCTACCGTGTTGCACGTAGAATGAAAAGCACGGAAGACAGTGGTATGGAACATGTAGGTTTTAGGTGCGTAAAAAACAAATCGGAGTAGTCGTTCTAAATCCGTAGGGCTCTCTGTTATTGAGGTCCTATGCATCAGGTCGCGTACATGGTCAAGTGCCATTATCACCATACTATTCCCCTTGTTATTTCTATAGCATTAATTTATTTCATCGGTTATTTATTGGTAGTTAGTACAGCATTAAAAAGGCAACTAGCAGCCTGTATGACTATAATTGCATGCAATCGGGATGGCTTTGCCGATGTACTGGTGAAAACAAAATCCATACTGCCATCTGGTTTCGCAGTTCACATGGCACTTCATTTTTACAAACATTGCGGATGCCAATTGGTGAGTTTAGGAGTAGCCATATTAATTTGAGTTCATTAGAGGTATATCCTGTTATGACGCAAATTATTTAATGTTTTACAAGCAGTGTATCGTCAAAAAAGGTTACTTGTCCATCTGTTATATTATGCACCCCGCCTATAATTTCAATCTCCCCTTTTTCAATCATCTCTTTTAAAATTGGGCTACGTTCAATTATAGATTTTACTGTTCGTTTAACGTTAATGATTGCCACTTTTTCAACAAATTTACTGTTGATTGAGTTGGGATGTGGTATTCCGTAAACCTATGCTTCGTTTTTTGCATTGAAAGTGCCAGCACGAAAGCTGACTGATTATGATCTGCATTTTTCGCCGTACCAAACCGACTTTTAGTCTACGATTTGTAATAAAAGTTTCTATATAAACTAAAGCCTTTATTATTAAGTGCAAAAAAAATGATTGAAGCCCTATGCCGGTTGTTGATGCTTGCCCACAAAGGCTACGGCACAACACCAATGGCGCAAATTTTTTTTATTTCCAGAGACCCTATTGCGCAAAGCTTCGTTTCATCCCTATATGTTAGCTGCCACCGCACTCTTTTTGGCTAATCTTTTTGGCCTTTCGATTGGGAAAATTTCTGGATGCAAAACCTAACTTAGATAAGGAACAGGGCTAATTAAAAATTTACATTCAATGCCAGATTGAGACCTGCGCTTTGCGGCACAAAACGGCAGATGCCGCCCACACAAATCAGTCCGCCACGCTGTCTGCCATAGCTTGCTTGAACTCTTATGGCGTCTTTTTTAAATACAGCTCCAGTATTGTAAAAATGAATTCTCATTGATGCATCCTGATTACCATAATTATATAAGTCAATAGCAAAAAAAGACCAGCGTTCGCCCAAATTAAATTCAAGCTGCGAAGCCGCCCAGTTTTTTAATTCACCATTTGCCCATTGATGCTGCAGTTCTAATTTTACAGAATTGCGCTTACCCACTTTTAATACATTGTCTATAATACCCGTGTTGGCGACAACTTCTCCCACGGTTTCTACTACATATTTTGCGTTGTAATATTGATTAAGGTAAGTAACAACCGATAATAATTTCGGGCTCCATTTCTTTCTAATCTCGATGCTTGTTTCACGGTAATACTTTTCACCGAAGGCAAACTTGTTTGCCCTGTATTTTCTGGTGGCTGCTTCATACAAACCTTTGAGGCCATGCCATTGAGCAAAGTTTACCGATACGTTAGTGCCGTACTTACCACCGAGCAGCGTTTCTTTTTTAAATTGGTAAATCACATCTAATTGCCCGCCGATCTCACCGGCTTTATTTCTTCCCTGCTCAAACCGTACACCGGGTTGCGCCTGGTAAACATATATATTACTCAAACTGTAATCATATTGTTTGGTGAGTGAGGGTATATAATTAACAATCCCCTCGTTATAAACGTTACCTGCAAGATTTCTTTGAGAATACAAGGCAAAGTTTTCCAATCGTCTTACACTCGCATTAATGCCCAATCCTTTTTTAGAGTACCCGATATTAAAGAGATAAACATCGCCATCAAACTGCAATTCCGGTCTCACATTTCCAAACTCCACCAAGGCGTCTGCCGATTTAAAAGCATATTCTGCCTCAGCAGTAAAACCACCTTTCTGCACCTTGCCTCTTACCGACGTTAACCAGGTAGAAGAAGGCAACTTGTTATTGTCTGATTGTTCATACCGGTTTACATAACTCAAGCCTATATCGTATTTTACCCTTTTTGCTTTTAAGATAGTTGATACATCCAATTCTGCATTTGCCCCTAACACAGTGCCGTTGGTAAAATCGAAACCAAGACCGTTGCGTTGTTTACCATATAATGCGGATAACTGGAGTACTTTAATGGGAGCATATTTTACTCTTGCGCCTGCAATAGAATTTGCTACACCTAACTGCCTGTCCTCCCACGAACGGAGGATCAACCCACTCCCGAACTGGTCATAGAAATGGCCGACCGTAACATCCAAACGGAGGCTGTCATTTTTATAATTTACATAGTAAGTGCCAAGGTTGATTTCCTTGAAATTGGGTGAATAGTTTAATAAGGCTTTAGGTTCGTATGACTCTGCCTGTACACCTGCCGTAAACTTGTCAAACCTATAATCTAAACGGAGGTAAGTATTGGAACGTAAACGATGCTCTGCTTCAATTTGTTCGAGCTTTATTTTGTTATCGTCAATATATAAAGATGAATTAGATTCGAAACCGCCACTTAATTGCGCCTTGCTGCTAACACAGATAGTTGTAATTAATGCAATAAAAAATATTATTCTTAGGTGCTGTCTAAATTTAGTTTGCAGCGATGATTTTAAAACTGAAGATGCCATTTTTACTTCTGTCGAAGTGATTGCGACGCAACGAAGATGCCATGAAAAACTGATGCTGGTATTCAAAATCATTATTTTTTGACAGCTTGTAAGGTTCATTTTTTATTGATTATCCTTTATCGTGTTTAATAAAACCTCTTCATCGCCTATCACATAACCTGAACGCCGATAAATTATTTTACCTCCTTTTATAATGATTGTGTAAGGAACATTCATAAGATTAAGTTCCCTTTTTAAATTCTGGTTTTTATCTAACAAAACAGTAAAGTCCCAATTTTTCCCATTTACTAAAGGTTTAACGCGGTTGATGGTTCGGCTGTCATCTTCCGCTACGGCATAAAAATCAAACTGATACTTTTTTTTCCAGTCGTCTAAGTTATCATTGATAGTAGAAAGTTCGTGAATGCAGGGGATGCACCAGGTTGCCCAAAAGGCCAGCACCGTCACTTTTGTATTTTCGTTATTAAGTGTGCCTGTATTTAATAAATTACCCTGAAGGTCCTCCAGTTTTATGTCGGGTATCTGTTGTGCAGAAACCATTAGATTACCTACGATAAAATAGAAAATAAACAGGCTGATTTTTTTCATATTTCTGTTTTGACGGTTAAGCTTAAAACGTTTTTAGAGAAACTATAAATAGTAACCAGGCACTATTTAAAATATTTCCAAATTCTTCGTAGTT
>JBBSJX010000269.1:0-5875 GCA_038256825.1 Chitinophagales bacterium | reverse complement strand
CACATCTTTATACGGCCTGTAGGTACATTTGATAGGTAGCAATAAATAAATTATTTACATCATTTACGTTCCAAAGAAACGTTTCGTGCTTATTTATAGCACCCGTCCTTACAGGACGCTAAATATTTAATAGCCTTAAATCTACCGACCAAATGTTCCGCTGGAACATTGATTTTATTTTGCTTTTAAAAGATGTGTACACACGGTAAGTACAAGAGAGCGACGCAACGGCTGTTGCCTGTAATTACAATGCTGGGCTAAAAAAAAGCATGCTTTTAAATCGCGAATATCGGTGGGAGAATTATTACTTATTAGCCGCCTCTTTATCATCTATCATCCGCATATTTTTGGCATCCTGTAAAAAGTCGGAGGCGAAAATAAAATTATTCAGCTTCTCATCCTTGCTATAAATAATATCTTCCTTGTTGCCTTCCCATTGTTTTACACCGTGGTACATGTAAATAATATGATCCCCAATCTCCATCACACTATTCATATCGTGGGTATTAATAACGGTGGTAATATCGTATTCGGTAGTAATATCCTTAATCAGTTTGTCTATAACCAGCGAAGTTTGAGGATCGAGGCCGGAGTTGGGCTCATCGCAAAAAAGAAACTTTGGATTTAAAACGATAGCCCTGGCAATTCCAACCCTTTTTTTCATACCACCGCTAATTTCGGCAGGAAATTTTTTGTTTGCACCTTTTAATTCTACACGATCTAAAACCTCGTTTACCTTTTTAATTTTTTCGCGGTGGCGCATGTTCGAAAACATGTCTAAAGGAAACTTAATATTTTGCTCAACGGTCATACTGTCAAATAACGCCGAACCCTGAAAAAGCATCCCAATTTGCTGTCTAAGCTCCTTACGTTCTTTAACATTAATCTCGGTAAGGCTTATACCATCATACAATACCTGTCCGGAGTCGGGCACAAACAGGCCTACCATGCATTTTACAAAAACAGTTTTGCCGCTACCGCTGGAGCCGATAATAAGATTGCACTTGCCGGTACCCATGGTAAGGTTCACGTCGTGCAAAATGGTTTTATCACCAAAACTCTTTTTTAAATTTTTTACCTCAATCATTTTTTTTTGATCTTTTAGAGTAACAAAGCAGCAAGCGCATAGTCGGCTAATAAAATTAAAATACAACTTACCACCACCGAGGTAGTACTTGAGCGGCCAATTTCAAGGGCGCCACCCGTAACATTGTAACCATAGTAAGCCGGAACACTACTTATTATAAACGCAAAAGTGTATGCTTTTGATAAAGCAAAAAATACGTTGTAAGGCGAGAAGTTTTGCCTGAGGCCAATATCGAAAATATCGGTTGCCAGAATGCCGGATAAATCGCCGGCCATTCTGCCACCCCAAATTGCCAGCACTGCAGATAGTATAATTAAAAACGGTACCATTAATAATGCAGCAATAATTTTAGGCAGAACAAGGTATGCTTTGGTATTAATACCCATTATTTCAAGCGCATCAATTTGTTCGCTTATACGCATATTTCCCAGTTCGCTTGCAATTTTACTTCCTACCACACCTGCTAATACAATACAAACCACCGTAGGCGATAATTCAAGTATTACACTGTCTCTTACAATTTGAGCGATTGTAGATGCGGGAACTAATGGGCTAACCAATTGGTACGCTGTTTGAACCGTGGTAACCGCACCAAGAAATAAGGAAATAATAATAACTATGGGTAAGGAGCCAATCCCTATTTCAACGCACTGGTGCATAAATTCCTTCCAATACATTTTGGAGTTTTCGGGCCTTGTAAACATGCCCTTCAGCATTAAAAGGTATTGTCCAAACTTTGTAAAAAACCTCATGACTTATTGTATCTGTTATTAATATTTGCCTTTATAAGAAAACTTCAACCAGTAAATAAACGATAAGATAAAACAATGTTTAATTGTTCACTTTATTGTTTTCTTTTTCTTTTCCACCAACTCGTTTTTCCAACTTCAAGCCCTGTGTCAAATTTGCTTTTCATTTGAGCATCCACTACCGCAATCAGGGTCATGTTTACTATACTTCTTACGCTGCTTCCAAGTTGTAATATGTGTACAGGTTTCTTGAGGCCTAATAAAATCGGACCAATTGCATCGGCACCACCTACTTCTTTAAGTAAGTTATAAGCAACGTTGCCTGCAGTAAGGTTCGGGAAAATTAAGGTGTTAACATCCTGGTCTACCAATTCGCTAAACGGGTAATTGTCTTTTAAAATTTCTTTATTAAAAGCTACACTTGCCTGCATTTCGCCATCAACCATTATGTTGGGGTTGCGTTGTTTTACTATTTCCCGTGCTTTTGCAACCAATTGGGCCTCAGGCGAATTACTGCTGCCAAAATTTGAATAGCTAAGCATAGCAATGCGTGGCACTACATTAAACTGTTTTATTTCCCTGGCAACCAATAAGGTTATATCGGCCAGTTCTTCGGCGGTTGGGTTAAAGTTTATAGTGGTATCTGCCAAAAATAAAGGTCCCTGCTTGGTGATCAGCAAGTACATTCCGGCAATTTTATTTACTGAAGGCTCCGTGCCAATAACCTGTAAGGCTGGCCGTATAGTTTCGGCATAGTTGCGGGTCAAGCCCGAAATCATTGCATCGGCATCACCTGTTTCAACCATCATACAACCAAAATAGTTGCGGTCGCGCATTAGTTTCTTACTCTCGTAAAAATTTACACCCTTACGCTGGCGCCTTTTAAAAAAGAGTGCTGAATAGAAGTTTCTTTTTTCTTCCATGGCGTCACTCCTGGGATCGATTATAGGCAAATCCGAAATATCAATATTATTTTCTTTTGCAATATTATTTATTTTGTTGTGGTCGCCTAAAAGTATGGGAAAGGCAATGCCTTCATCGTAGGTTATCTGGGCAGCCTTCAGAATTTTTAAATTGTCAGCTTCTGCAAAAACCACCCTTTTAGGATTGCTTCTCGCTTTATTACTAATAACCCTAAGTAACTGGTTATCCAATCCCAGGCGTTTATTTAGCTCTAATATATAAGCGCTCCAGTTTGTAATATGGGTTTGAGCAACGCCGCTTTCCATAGCAGCTTTTGCCACTGCGGGTGCCACGGTGCTTAGCAATCGGGGATCTAAAGGTTTGGGAATGATATAAGTAGGGCCAAATGTTATATTCGTATTATTGTAAGCTAAATTAACAATTTCAGGTACGGGGGTTCTTGCAAGTTGGGCTAAAGCTTTTACGGCGGCTAGTTTCATTGCCTCATTTATTTGAGTAGCCCTAACATCAAGGGCGCCGCGAAATATGTAAGGAAATCCTAAAACATTATTAACCTGGTTTGGATAATCCGTACGTCCGGTAGCCATAATAATATCCTTTCTAGCAGCCGTAGCCACTTCGTAAGTAATTTCAGGATCAGGGTTCGCCATGGCAAATACAATTGGATTTTTAGCCATGCTTTTCACCATGTCGCTGGTAACCACGTTACCGATGCTCAATCCTAAAAATACATCAGCGTCTTTCATTGCTTTTTCTAAAGTAAGTTCAGCGCTTTTTGTGGCAAAGTTTATTTTTATGTCATCAAGATCTGGGCGGCCTTTATGTAAAACACCGTCTTTATCAAATAAGATAAAATTTTCGTATCGGGCTCCTAATGCCACATATAATTTTACACAGGCCATAGCTGCCGCACCTGCGCCATTCACTACTATATTAACTTTATCAATCTTCTTTTTTTGTAATTCCAGGGCATTTAACAATGCAGCTCCGCTAATTATAGCCGTTCCATGCTGATCGTCGTGCATAACCGGTATTTTGAGGCGCTCTCTTAGCTTGGTTTCAATTTCAAAACACTCAGGTGCTTTAATATCTTCCAGGTTAATGCCGCCAAAAGTAGGCTCCAGCGCAGCTACAATTTCTACAAACTTATCAGGGTCGGTTTCATTTATTTCAATGTCAAAAACATCTATATCTGCGAATATTTTAAATAATACACCTTTACCTTCCATTACAGGTTTACTTGCTTCAGGGCCAATATTGCCAAGTCCTAATACTGCTGTACCATTACTGATAACACCCACAAGGTTGCCCTTTGCTGTGTATTTATAAACATCTTCCTTATTTTTTGCTATTTCAAGGCATGGTTCTGCTACCCCGGGGCTGTAAGCCAGCGAAAGGTCGCGTTGGGTTTTGGCTTCTTTGGTAGGAGTAACTTCAATTTTTCCAGGCTTACCTTTTGAATGATAATCAAGGGCTTCTTGTCGTCTTAAATCTTTTTGCATACACTAAGTAAAGGTGCAAAATACAACAAATGGTAAAAGGCACTGTTTATTACTACCTACATATAGTAAAAGTTATTAAGCAATAACAAATAAATGATTATAACAGGGATTTGCCGTACAAGTGGGCGACGCAAGTAAAGCTGGATAGTGAGCTTATAGCTGGTCACAAAAAAAATGGAAAAATAAGACAGATATAGCTAGTTTATAAGGTGTATTAATAATTTATTTATCAATTGGTTAGGAAATAATGAAACTGGCAGATAGCGGTATCGAGTTTAAAAAAAGCTTGATTAATACTCTATAAGTAATTACTTTTATGCTTCATAAGGCTAACAATAAATTAAGAAAGTATTAAAGACGTACTATTTAACCTTTTCTTTTCCACAATACCTACTCTGGTATAAAAATTGTTTTTGCGGTTTCTCCGCAATCCTTACCTTTGCATTCCTTTAATTTTAGGCTAATTAGCAAAATTACTTTCAAATATGGCCATATAAATTTGTAAGTGTTTGATTATCAGCATTCTGAGAACCTAAAGGTTTTGCCTAATTTTTTTTGACTAAAACCGGTTAATAATTAATATGTCTTCAACAAAAGTTCAGAACAGGGTTAGTTTCGGAAAAATCAAGAATTTATCAGAAACGCCTGACCTACTCGACATTCAGTTACAGTCATTCCAGGACTTTTTTCAGCTAGAGACGACGCCTGATAAGCGTAACGTGGAAGGATTATTTCGTGTGTTTAAGGAAAATTTTCCGATAAACGATACACGGAATATTTTTATGCTGGAATTCCTGGATTACTTCATTGACCCGCCCCGTTACTCAATTGATGAGTGTATGGAGCGTGGACTAACTTATGCTGTTCCTCTAAAAGCCAAATTACGTTTGAGCTGTAATGATGAAGAGCACGTAGATTTCCAGACCATCGTTCAGGATGTGTTTTTAGGAAACATCCCTTATATGACACCACGTGGTACGTTTGTGATCAATGGTGCAGAGAGGGTAGTAGTTAGCCAGTTACACCGTTCGCCTGGTGTATTTTTTGGTCAGTCTGTTCACCCTAATGGAACGAAAATATACTCTGCAAGGGTTATCCCTTTCAAAGGTGCGTGGATGGAATTTGCTACAGACATTAATAATGTTATGTACGCTTACATCGACCGTAAAAAGAAATTCCCTGTTACTACTTTATTGCGCTCTATTGGTTTTGAAACCGATAAAGATATATTGGAGCTTTTTGGAATGGCCGATGAGGTTAAAGCTGATAAAAAGTCGTTAGACAACTTTTTAGGTAAAAAATTGGCTGCACGTGTTTTACGCACCTGGGTTGAAGATTTTGTAGATGAGGATACCGGTGAAGTTGTATCGATTGAGCGTAACGAGGTGGTAATGGAAAGAGATACCATTTTGGATGAAAATGCTATTGACACCATCAGCGAGATGGATGTTAAGCATGTTTTTATTCAGAAGGAAGAGATGAGTGGTGATTATTCTATTATCTACAATACCTTAAATAAAGATACTTCGAACAGTGAATTGGAAGCGGTTCAACATATCTATCGCCAATTGCGTGGAGCTGATGCCCCGGATAATGAAACTGCACGTGGTATT
>JBBSJX010000268.1:0-5879 GCA_038256825.1 Chitinophagales bacterium | reverse complement strand
GCGAAGGCGGCAATACCACGTTAATTTTATTGAGCTCCAGTTTAATAATATTGTACAACTCTGTATTGCCCGTAACTACCGCATTTCTAATTAAGCCCAACCCATCCCGCACACCTACATTAATTTCGGCAGGTGGATTTTTTATGTGACTGTAATTGATTACATCTAATGATGCATCTGCATCTTCAGGCGGCAGTTCTGTTAACGTTACTCCATCTTTAATATAAATCACGCTAACATCTACATCATCATATCTATAGTTAAGGGATGTTTCAAGGTTTGGAAAATACGCCGCACCATATTTTAACTGATCGAGGTTACTGCCTAACTGCGCAGCATTTCTAAATCCATCCACCGAATCATTAATGATATTAGTTCCGCCGGTAACATGCTTAACATCCATGATGGTAAACCGGTCCTGTAAATCCCTGCATTGGGTTAAGGCTTCGTTTAACAGGGTATGGTAATCAGAATTGCTCAGCGTTGTGGCATCCGGAAAAAGCAGTAAGGTTGGTTCATCAAATTTTGCAATTTCCACTAAACCGTTACTCAGGTCGCCCTTAACAACGTCGCCATCAGCAGGTGTTGCAGCAGGCACATCAGGATACGTATTTACTGAAACGATATAGCAGGGACCACCACCATTGGCAAAATAAGTTTGCAGGCCATAATACATTTTAAAACGCGATTGCCGGGCGGTATCGGGCGAAGCATTAATAGTACGGCTAACCAGGGCGCCACCAGATGTTACATCAGTTATGGTTACCGTTATGGCTACCTCCCGCTGCGACGTTCCAAAAAATTGCTCATACTCTAATAACGATGTTATACGTGTTGGCTTAAGGTGCAGCGACCGGCCATTAAACGAATCGGTGCGTGTATAACCTATAAAGGCAGGTATGGCCGTTTCCACTTCGGCTATGGAAGGTGGAAACGTGGGGATTTCTTTTACATACACCCCCGGAGTTTTAAATACATCAGCCATGATGAAGTGGTTTTAGTATGATTAAATAGTAATTAATATGTCGGAAAAAATATTGGCACCATCTTGTGTAACCAAACCCAGCGCTGGGTTTGGCAGGTTTGTAATGATTGAATTATTTAACTGGTCTGATAGTTTTATTCCCGTTACCGGCTCTTCCTTTAGTGGTAAAACGGTATCGGAGGTCATAATAAACTGACCAGCGGGCGGGCCGGGAAACGATGAAAAAGCTATTGGCGAACCATTGGTTTTTGCAACCGTAACACCAGTAACATTTTGGTTGAATTTTTTGGTGATCACATAACGCCACCTTGTTAACCGGTTACCAAAGGGTATTTTATAAAACTTCGAAACAATAGAATTGTCGGCTAATTGAAATTTATAGGCATTATTAAGTGTGGTATTATGAAATATTTCAACCACCCCAAAAATATTTGCCGCGTCTGCTGTCTGAAGCGTATAAAACAAGATTTTATCAACGCCTTCAATTGTAAAACGGGCCCTTCCACCCAATGTTTTCTGAAGGTCGTAAGTAAAATTAAACGTATCGTTATGGTTGTTTAGTTGCTGGTCAAATTGCTCCCCATTATCAATAAATTGTAACGAACTATTTTGAACTGGTGCAACATTAGTATGGGTAAAAGAAAAACTGTTGGTTGCAAATGAAAGCAGATCAGCATTGGAAACAATTTTGGTGGCGGTATCGGCGGCTAACAATGGTAAACCATCAGCAGAAATATTATTTACAAGGTTATTAAAATAATAATGATTGTTTGCGGGTTTATTTAAATCAAGGCTACTAAAGTTTTCAAATAACCTGTTCTTAAGCCTGAGTAAGAAGATCAATTTAGTATCGGCAGGTAATGGATTTTTTATAAAATCATTTTCACCAACGGAAGTAACTTTTGCAAAAACTTTACCTCCAAAAGTAGTTGGCAAAAACCTTAATCCAAATGTTTGAAGCAATATTTTGCACGCTGCAGAAGGTATCAATTCTACATCAGGGCACTTACCCGAAATATAAAAAGAATGCAGGATTTCTAAATCGAATAATTCCTTGTATTTAATTATAATCATAAAGATTTTTATTTTATAAATCAAAATGATAATGATATAAAAGGTTTTGTCGCCAGCTATTCATTAAAGTTCAACATGGTTGTAAGCCAGACCGCCCTACTGGCGGTTCACTCACTTATACTTTTGTTTTCTATTCACCTAATTAATAATTTTTATAGTGCTTTTTAATTATTCCTGATCACTACTTCAGTAACAGGCGGCGCCTCTGATTTTGGTTCAAAGTCTGTAAAGCTTATAGTGCGCATCTTATAAATTACACTTGGCATATACTTGGCTCCTAATGCGGCCCATAAATTATTTTGTTGCTCAAAACTTACCGGGTGCAGTGTCAGCAACAGTCTTCCCACTTTTTGCCAGGGATTTTCAGCATCAACTTTTGCATTCATTTGTGGATAATGATTATTATCAAACACCGTATTAGATTGAAAAAAACTAATTACATAGGAAAGCAATCTTAATGCTGTTAAATAATTTGTAGCTAATACAGAAAAAAGCAAATAAGCATTTAAATTTAAAGGCGGATTTACAACCTGTATCTTATTATTTATTCTTTGATTATAAGTTTGAGATTCCGCTATCCTATCTTCTTCTAAATTGATTAATGTAATGATTACTTTAAAATTCTCATCGCCCTGGTTGGTTGGTAATGCAAAAGATCCGTCAGGTTTCATTAATCCTGAAAGCACCACAACATCTACCGATCCAAAATTGGCAGGGTCTTTACGTTTCAGGTAAAGGTTCAATTCGTCCGATAGAAATTCCAATGCGGTTTTAAGCATTTATCAACAACATTTCAGAGTTATTTAATTAGTTCCTTTTAGTTATTGTTGGAGTGTATTACTAGGGAGTTTAGTATCATCTTGTAATAAAGCATGCACTTGTAACTTGCCTGACTATTATTAAAATTCCAACTTTGGCGGCAATTTCATTTGAAAATGAATTACCTGTTTAATAAAAACAATAACACTTTTAAATTTTCCGGTTTCAGTAAATCTAATATCTAATACAAACAATTGCAAGTGAAAAAGAAACTATTTTTAGAATCAGGTAGTATAAACATTCCCATATTAAAGCATTAGTTTCCATTAATTTTAATTGTTTATAGTTGGATATTAGCTTCCAAAAAATAAGATCCTCAAAACCTAAACCAGGAATTCATTTTATAATATCAACATTAAAAAAGCCCTCCATTTTAGGGAGGGCTTTTTTAAAATCAGTTTATTTATTTCAAAGCTGATCATCCATTTATTTTACTTAAAATGCTTCTGCCATATCAGGTATCTCAGCAGATTTATAGGCACCTGCATCCAGTTTCTTTTTCGTTTCTTCAAAAGCTTTTAAGGTAAGTTCAATATCTTCATCGGTGTGAGCTGCAGTTGGTATAATACGGTAAATAATATCGCCTTTTGGTATTACAGGGTACACTACTATTGAACAGAAAATATGGTAATTCTCACGCAGATCCATAACCATGCTGGTAGCTTCGGGCACATCGCCCTTCATGTAAATAGGGGTAACGGGCGAATTGGTTGCACCAATATCAAAACCACGCTCCTTTAATCCATTTTGAATTTTATTTACATTACTCCAAAGTTTCTCTCTCAATTCAGGCATTGTTTTTACCATTTCCATCCGCTTTAGCATTCCTTCCACAATAAGTAAAGGAAGACTTTTTGCGAAAATCTGGCTGCGGGTATTATAGCGTAAGTAATTTAAAACCTTTTTGGGGCCGCTGATAAAAGCGCCAATGCTACCCATGCTTTTTACAAAAGTAGAAAAGTAAAGATCGATACCTTCCTGGCAGCCCTGGGCCTGGTCGGCACCGGCACCGGTTGCACCCATATAACCAAAGCCATGGGCATCATCAATTAATATTCTGAATTCATGATTTTTTTTCAATTCAACAATTTCCTTTAAAATGCCTTGTTCACCATCCATTCCAAAAACACCTTCGGTAATTAATAAAATACCTCCACCGTTTTTCTCAGCCATTTTTTGGGCACGGAATAATTGCTTTTCGCAATCCTCAATATCGTTGTGTTTAAAAGCATAACTATAGCCCATGTGTAACCGAATGCCATCTACTATGCAGGCATGAGCTTCTGCATCGTAAACAACAACATCCCTGCGATTAACTAATGCATCAATACAGCTCATAATACCCTGGTAGCCAAAATTTAGTAACATGGTATCCTCCCTACTCACAAACTCACTTATTACTCGTTCTAATTCTTCATGTTTTGGAGTATTCCCGCTCATCATGCGTGCACCCATAGGGTTGCCCATTCCATAAGTAGCTGCAGCCTCTGCATCCACCTTTCTAACCTCGGGATGATTAACGAGACCAAGATAATTATTGAGGCTCCATACGATCATTTCTTTGCCCCTGAATTGCATACGCGGACCTAATTCACCTTCTAATTTTGGAAAAGTAAAATATCCATGCGCCCGGTCTTTATGTTGACCTATTGGGCTGCTATCATTTAAAAACTTTTCAAAAACATCTGCCATTGCATCAATATTTATTTTATGTTTTAATACGATCTGATTTTATCCCTTAAACTATATTAAAGGGTAACCTGCAGTGCAGGTTACCTTTTTTTAACCTAATATTTCATCAGTGATTTTAAAAAAATATGATTTTTTAAGACAATAGAATTGTTTAAAAAACTGGGTAAAGGTATGTTATTGAGGTGAAATAGCTTTTTGATATAAGGCTTAGTGTGATTGATTTGCAGGGATACTGTACACATTAATAAACTTCCGATTGTAACTGATTTACACCATTCAATAAAAAGAATTGAATAGTTGAGAATTCTTTGTTGCCGCTCTGCAATTTTTTTTACATCCGGGTCTAAAATGTTGCTTGAAATGATAGCGTACAAGTGTGCGACGCAACGAAAGCTGCAAATAGCTTTACCGCCTGTACCCAAAAAAAAATCTATGAATGGATGGTATTTATTATTCCGAAGATAGACCGGTTAAAAATACAGGAATTGTAAAAGAAGATCGGGGTAAATACCAAGAATTACAATGAGTACGGCAGTAGCAACCAAAACAAGTTTATAAGCAGAAGATACAGCCGGGAAAGGCACGCTTCCCTCTTTAAAATACATGGCCTGTATAACCCTGAAGTAATAATAAACGCTTACAGCGGCAAATAAAACTGCAATAACTACCAATAACCCAACCTGGCCACCTGTTTTTATAGCCGCTGCCAACATGAAATATTTTGCAAAGAAACCGGCCGTTAAAGGTATACCCGCAAGTGAAAGCAAGAACACTACCATAACACCTGCAATCAATGGCTGGCTTTTGGCAAAGCCATTAAAACCATCGAAGGAGTAATCTTCCATTTTTGTTAATACAGCAAAAATACCTATGGTTGCCAAACAATAAGAAGCACTGTATAAGATCAGTCCCTCTTTTGCAGCATCGTTTAATGCAAAAACAGCAAACATCATAAAACCTGCCTGGGCAATACTGGAGTATGCCAGCATACGCTTAACACTCTGCTGAAATACAGCGGTAAGGTTTCCAAACGCAAGGGTTAACACAATTACAATACCTACCAGTCGTTCATTTTGTGTTCCCATGTTTCCAAACCTGCTCTCAAACAAACGGATGAAAGCTGCAAAGCCTGCAACCTTTACTATGGTAGCCATAAAGGATGTGAACACAGTTGGCGCACCATCGTACACATCGGGAGCCCAGAAATGAAAGGGCGCGGCAGAAACCTTGAAGGATAATGCTACAAAAAGAAAAACCAGTCCTAAAGCTTCCAGATATGATAATGCCTGTGTTTCGCGACTTACCCTTT
>JBBSJX010000267.1:0-5894 GCA_038256825.1 Chitinophagales bacterium | reverse complement strand
GTGCTGGCATATGTACGGAATAATGCGGTGACCCGCCAATTGCTCTGTTACCCAAACCGCGCCATTTTCTGCCACGCCAAACTGTCCACGGATGATGGCTACTTCTACATCTTCATACAGGTGTGGATCAATTGTTTTCTGAAGTGGTTCTGCTATTGTATTTAACTCAGGCAGGGTGGTTACAAAGCGCAAAGTAGAATCAAAGTTCTGGCTAACCAGTTCGCTGATTTCCTCTATGTTGTTGACGAGGTACACCGAGCCACCGATGGTTTTAAAGACGTTCATGTAGGTTTCTACATTGTCGCCGGTGCTGCCGCCAAACATACTAATGTCGGGCAGCACGGTGGTTGGTGGCTGGTTGTTTTTTACTGCTGTTAGTATTTGTTCGCGGGTGTTCATGGTTGTTGATTTGGTGGTTTTTAAACAGTATTTTTGGGGACATTGGGAACCGGAGCGACTCAGGGTGAATATTTTTTTGAATTGGTACTCTATTAGGTTAGTTGGACAGTGAGCCCTGGCTAAATAGCGCTTTACCAGTACAAGAGTGCGACGCAACGATGCTTCATAGATATTCAAAGGCCGGGTACAAAAAAAAATTTAAAAGACTAATCATACTTAAAACTTAATACTTATTTACTTGTTGTTTTTTACTTTTTATTTTTTACTTTTTACTTTTTACCTTCCTTCTCATACCACTCACCAAAACTCTCCTTTTGTCCTTCGGGCATATCGCGTTGCTTATACCAGGGATTAAATTTATTGTTGACAACAAAAGGAACATTGAGCATAAACCAACGGCCCGCTTTACCTGCCGTGGTAAAATTGGTGGGCGATGACAACGTCCATGCCATAGCTTTCATACTGAGCGCTTTTGTATTAGCCGCATAGCCTTCTTTTACAATCACCTGCCGCCATTTATACAACTGCTCGTGAATGTTTATTTTAACCGGGCAAACATTGGAACACGACCCGCATAAGGTTGAAGCATAAGGCAAATCCGCATGCTTTTTCATATCTAAATTGGGCGCCAGTATTGCACCAATGGGCCCCGAAATGGTGTTGTGATAACTCAGTCCACCGCTTTTACGATAAACGGGACAGGTGTTCATACAGGCACCGCATTTTATGCATTTTAAGGAGTCCCTAAAATCAGGTCGGCCTAATTGCCGGGTGCGGCCTGCATCCACTAAAATCAGGTGCATCTCCTGCCCTTTGCGGGGCTTTTTAAAATGGCTGCTATAAATGGTTATGGGTTGCCCCGTAGCACTGCGTGCCAATAACCGGAGAAAAACGCCCAGGTGCTTTTTTTGAGGAATAATTTTTTCGAGGCCCATGGAAGCGATCTGCACTTCGGATAAATGAGCGCCCATATCAGCATTGCCTTCATTGGTGCAAACCACGTATTCACCTGTTTCGGCAACGGCAAAATTTACACCCGTTAATGCTGCCCGGCGGGTAATAAAAATATTGCGTAAATGTCGTCTTGCCACACGGGTTAGTTGGGTAGGATCCGACAAGCCTTTTTCGGTGCCCAGGTGTTGATGAAACAATTCACCTATCTCCTCTTTTCGCTTATGAATGCAGGGTAATACAATATGGCTGGGCGGCTCATTGTCAATTTGCTGAATGTATTCGCCCAGGTCGGAGTTAATTACTTCTATTCCACGTTCTTCCAAAAATTCGTTTAGCTGGCACTCCTCGGTAAGCATGGATTTGCTTTTAACCATCCGGGTAATTTCCTTCGCTTTTAAAATTGCGTACACAATTTCGTTGTGTTCTTCGGCATCGGCTGCCCAATGCACCGTAATTCCATTTTTTTTAAGATTGCTTTCAAACTGCACCAGGTAATCGTGCAGGTTGCTGATCACATTGTTTTTAATGCCTGAAGCTACTTCCCTCAAGGCTTCCCACTCCGGCATTTTTTTACTGGCTATATCCCGCTTTTCCCTTATAAACCAAAGAGCACCATCATGCCAGTCAACATGCTCATCGTCTTTTATAAATTCTTCAGCCAGGGCTGCATGATCTTTTGATTGGGATGGTTTCATAACGAAGCGTTTAAAATTTCAGCAATGTGCACTACTTTAGTTGTGCTATTATTCCGGTGCAAAATTCCTTGCAGGTGCATCAGGCACGAAAGATCGGATGAGGTAATAAATTCTGCTCCATTTTTGGTATGGTCTTTAACCCGGTCCTTCCCCATTTTTACCGAAACCGCTTCTTCTGCTACACAAAAAGTTCCGCCAAATCCACAGCATTCATCGGGCCTGTCGAGCGTTACCTGTTGTAACCCTTTAACCATATCTAACAGGTGTGCAGGTTTTGAAAAAGGGGGCGCATTTAATTCACTCATTTGTGCCAGGTGTAACCCGCGCAGGCCATGACAACTATGGTGTATGCCTACTTTATATGGAAAACTGGCATCCAGTTTTTCAACTTTTAATACATCGGTTAAAAACTCCACCAGTTCATAAATACGGCTGCGAATTTGGGTTGCTTCTTCCTCTTTATTTTCCACATGCAAATGATCTTTTACATGTAGCACACAACTGGCAGAAGGCGCAACGATGTAATCAAAACCCGAAAAATTTTCTATAAATAATTCATTGCAGCCGCCCGTTAAGTGTTCAAAACCTGCATTGGCCATCGGTTGCCCGCAACAGGTTTGCTTAGGCGGGTACACTACTGTTACCCCTAATTTTTGCAGCAATTGCAGCGTTGCTTTAGCTGCTTCAGGATAAAATTGATTTACATAACAAGGTATAAACAGGGCAACAGTCATATAGCAGTAATCGTTTTTATAAAATCAATAAGGTGTTTAATTTACGCCAAACTATTTTTACGGGTGTATTTTTTACTTTTAGCTATTTCTAAAACATGATAGTTGTTTTTGTAGCCGGCAGTATTTCATCCTTCAGCCCCGGTTGTGTCACTCACTTGTACCATAACTTTTCATAGCAGCTTTTTTCACGGCACTTTATACCACTGCTCTTTAGGGCAATGCATAAGCTACAAAACTATCCCCGGCAGGAGCACCCAGTTTAGATCCACCACAAGCTATAACTATATATTGTTTTCCATTTACCTGGTAAGTACCTGGTGTTGCAAAGCCTGCGGCCGGCAAGGCTGTTTGCCAAAGCAGTTTACCATTAAACTTATTATACGCCTTAAACATTTTATCTTTTGTGGCCGCTATAAACAATAACCCTCCTGCTGTAACAACGGGTCCGCCATAGCTTTCAGCCCCGGTTTGGGGATGGCCTTTAGCTTCCAGTTCGGGTGTGGTGCCAAAAGGTATTTTCCAAACATATTTTCCCGTATTTAAATCAATGGCATTTAGTGTTCCCCAGGGTGGTTTAATGGCAGGGAAACCATCTTTATCCAAAAACTTTGAATAACCCGATATTTTATAAACCGGTTTATTATTTTTAGTGGCATTAACTGCCACCTGTTTTGCTTTAACAGTATTGTTCTTTTGTTCTTCGTTAAATATAAAAGCAACTAAATCGTCTTTCTGTTTTGCTGATAAACCGGGGAATGGAGGCATCCTGTTTTTTCCATTTGTGATAATGGTTATAAACTGTTCCTTAGTCAGTCTATTTTTTACATCATAAAGTGATGGGAAACCGCTGGCTTTGTTTCCTTCTAAATTATTTCCATGGCAGGCAACACAGTTATTTATGTACAACTGGTTGCCCGGCGATAATCCTTTTAATTGTTCAGGTGATGGAAGTTCATTCAATGAAATCAACCACGGCATTTCACTACTATTTACATACATAATACCCTGCGGATCTGCTGCAGCCCCACCCCATTCCGCTCCACCATCTAAACCGGGGAAGACAATTGTGCCCTGCTTACTAAGTGGCGTAAACGGCCCTTCGGATCTGCTTCTTTTAAAAACTTCACTAAGTTCATTTTTATTAGCAGCATTAGGATTGATATCATTTATGGTAAAATGCTGTCGTGCATAGGGTGCTGGTAGCAATGGAAAAGGTTGGGTAGTCCAACTCTTTTCCCCGGGAATATCGGAGGCGGGCACCGGCTTTTCAATTACTGGAAAAAAAGGCTCACCGGTTACCCTGTTAAAAACAAAAACAAAACCTTGCTTGGTAACCTGGGCAACAGCATCAACCATTTTTCCGTTACGCTTAACCGTTACCAGGTTTGGAGGTGCGGGTGGATCACGGTCTAATATATCGTGGTGCACCATTTGAAAATGCCACAACCGCTTTCCTGTCCTGGCATCTAAAGCCAGTAAACAATTGGCAAATAAATTTTTTCCTACCCTGTTTCCACCATAAAAATCTGCGGCAGCCGAACCTGTGGGAACAAACAAGATGCCTCTTTTCCTGTCAACCGCCATGCCTGCCCAATTATTAGCAGCGCCTACATCTGTATTTTTATAAGTTTCTTTAGGCCAGGTACTATAACCATATTCGCCGGGGAGTGGTATGGTATGAAATACCCATGCTAGTTTGCCCGTAACAATATTAAAAGCCTGTATGTGCCCAAACGCCGCATCACTTCCTTCGGATACGCGCAGGGGCATTACTATTAGATCACCATAAACAGTACCCGGTGTATTTGAAATAACCATTTTATTTTTTGCAGAAGTTCCTAACCCTGCTTTTAAAGAAGTACGTCCATCTATTCCAAACGATAATATGGGCTTACCCGAAGCGGCTTCTATGGCATATAACCATTCACCATTGGTGTATAAAATTCTTTTATCATTATCTTTTTCCCAATAAGATAACCCACGGCTGCTACTTAATTTTTCGGCGCCTTCATTTTTTTTACGCCACAACTCTTTACCCGTTCCGGCATCTATTGCAAAAGGCTGGGTGGTGGCTGTCATTCCATATAAAACACCATTTATAATGATTGGATTGCATTGAATTTGCCCGGAGTCGAAAGTTTGGTATTGCCAGGCTTTTACTAACTGGCTTACATTGGTAGTATCCACTTGTTTTAAAGTTGAATAATGGTTTCTGCCAGGTCCACCCAGGTATTCACTCCAATCATTTTCTGATTGCTGAAAATATTCCTTCATTTTCCACGACAACAAAACGATGGAAGCAAATAATAATATAGGAATAAGGCTTTTTTTCATTTACTTAATTTTTAAAACACCGCACTTTAATGCGGTGGTTATAACTATTTTTTGAAAACTGGTTTTTACTTATTTAGAGCTGTATGTGTTTTGTTCACTTTCTTTATAACCATACCGGATTGCTTTTGTAACAACCTGCTCTCCGGCCGGTATTGCCAAGGGGCCACTATATAATAGCCAACCAGCATTATCCTTTCCAATTTTATAACCGATGGAAGCACCTTTGGTTTCGCAGGTAATTGCTAAGGTTTCAGGCTTCCCGCTATTTGCAGATCGTTTAAATTTGGGTTGTTCCGTTTTAGGTTGTTTACCGTTTGGCCACATCAGGTTAACCATATCTCTTTCGTTCATAAAACCAAGGTCGCCTGCTTTTATCGTCCAATTGTTCTGCACTTTTCTGTAATGTTCTAAAACGCTTTTATACTTTGGATTGGCGGCCAGGTTATTTAGCTGGAACGGATCTTTATCAAGGTCGTAAAATTCTTCGGCCGTTTTGGTTTGGAACCACCTGTTTTGGATGGCATTCAATTTGCCTTCATCTTTAAATTTCAATATTTCCTGCATCATATCCATCTGTTTCCTGTACTCCAGGTCCATGTAGTTTAATTTCTGTGGTTGATAGTTTCTTATGTATTCAAAATTGTTATCCACCACTGCACGAACCATATCATAATGTTCATCTAACCGATCGCGGGCAGCATAAATGTATTGGTTACCCGTGGCTGATTTTTGTTTTCCTAAAAAAGCTTTGCCTTGTATGTGTTTAGGAATAGGAATG
>JBBSJX010000266.1:0-5918 GCA_038256825.1 Chitinophagales bacterium | reverse complement strand
TCATTATTCAGCCAGATGATCAAAGTGTTTTTGGTATTGATGCATTTGTTATCCTGTACAAGAGTGCGACGCAACGGCCGCTAAATTGTAACACAAATGCCGGTTACCAAAAATTTACTTTAAACAAGTTGTGGTACGCCATATTCCTGCGCCATAGCTCTTAAATCTTCTTCTTTTATTTCCTTTTTGGCATCCGCTAATTTTAAAAAACTTTTGTATAAAATATCAATATCGTTGCGTGTGTACGAATAACCAATTTTTTGAAAACGATGCGCCAACGCACTGCGACCGCTGCGGGCTGTTAACACTATTTTACTTTCTTCAGCACCAACATCAACCGGGTTTATGGTTTCGTAGGTTGAAGCGTCTTTCAAAAATCCATCCTGGTGAATACCGGACGAATGCGAGAAGGCATTACTACCCACAATAGCTTTATTGGGTTGCACCTGCATGCGCATGGTATCGGAAACCAGGCGGCTCATAGGGTTTAACATTTTTGACTGGATATTGGTATAATAACCCAGGTTTTTATGTTGCTTTAAAATCATCACCACCTCTTCTAATGAAGTGTTTCCTGCTCTTTCGCCGAGGCCATTTATGGTACACTCAATCTGGCGAGCACCATTCATTACTCCGGCAATGGCGTTGGCAGTTGCAAGGCCAAGGTCGTTATGGCAATGGCAGGAAAGAATGGCCTTATCAATATTGGGAACATTATTTTTTAAAAACGCAATTTTTTCGCCGTATTGGTGGGGTAAGCAGTATCCTGTTGTATCGGGAATGTTGATGGTGGTTGCCCCGGCTTTTATTACAGCTTCTACAACTCTTGCCAGGTAATCATTATCCGTTCTTCCTGCATCTTCGGCATAAAATTCAACATTATCAGTATAGTCGCGTGCCCACTTTACACATTGTATAGCCCTTGCCAGAATATCTTCGCGATTTGAATTAAATTTTGAAATGATGTGAGAATCGGAGGTACCAATACCCGTGTGGATGCGTGGACGTTTTGCATATTTTAATGCCTGCCCTGCCACTTCAATATCTTTTTGCACAGCACGGGTAAGGCCGCAAACCACTGCATTTTTTATAACTTTTGAAATCTGTTCAACAGAATCAAAGTCGCCGGGGCTGGAAATTGGAAAGCCAGCTTCGATAATATCAACACCCAACTCTTCCAGTTTTAGGGCCAGGTCAACTTTTTCGCTGGTGTTCAGCTTACAACCCGGCACTTGTTCGCCATCCCTTAATGTTGTATCGAAAATGAAGACCTGATCGCCGCTCATACGCTTATATTATTAATTTGAAAATGAGATCGTTAATTTTGAAAGCCATAAAGAGGAATTTCAAGAACTACCATTAATTTCGAAAGTATTGAATAACAACACACTGTCTAAAACATTATTGATTAGGTTTTACACGGATAAAAAAGCCATAAATCCGCTGAAAGCCTTGACAGGACTAAATTTTACAAATAAGAAATTACGATGCCCAACCGGACAACTGATGCACTTTTCCAATTAATTCATTCGCTTGAAAAGGGGGAAAAGCGCAATTTTAAGCTTTATGTTAAACGCAATTCAGATAATGATGAGTTGAAAAGCGTTCAATTATTTGATGCCCTTGACAGGATGGATCAATATGATGAAGAATTGTTACTGAGTAAAAATCCTTCTATTAAAAAGCAACAACTGAGCAATATAAAGGCCCAGTTAAATAATCAGGTACTTGCCAGTTTAAGGCTTTTAAAGAGCCAGGATAATATTGCTATTCAATTACACGAACAACTGGATTATGCCCGCATATTATACGATAAGGGCCTTTACTTTCAAAGTTTAAAAACCCTGGACCGCATTAAAGAAAATGCACAGGTAAATAACCAGGTTAGTCTTTTAGTTGAAGTTTTATTTTTAGAAAAGAAAATTGAATCGCTGCATATAACCCGCAGTATGGAGGACAAAGCGGACACTTTAACTGCGGAGGCTGATAGCGTTAATACCCGCGTATGGCATATAACCCAACTTTCGAACCTGGCTTTAAAACTTTATAGCTGGTATATTAAAAATGGCCATGCAAGAAATGCAACCGACGAATTAGAGATAGAACAATTTTTTGAGAAGCATTTATCGTTTAACCCATTGAACGTGGAGGGGTTTTATGAAAAACTTTATTTGTACCAGAGCTATTGCTGGTATGCGTTTATTCGACAGGACTTTTTAATGTATTATCGGCAAACACGAAAATGGGTGGAGCTATTTGACATGGAGCCCAATATGATTGCCATTGAAACGGGTCAATATATAAAAGGATTACACAACCTGTTAAATGCGCATTTTGACTTACAGAATTATAAAAGATTTGATTGGGATCTTCAAAAGTTTGAAAATTTTGCCCAAACCAAACTGGTACTCGAAAATGATAATAACCGGATTCAAACCTTTGTGTATTTACACCTTGCAAAACTGAATAAACATTTTATGCAGGGAACCTTTACCGAAGGTTTGCAAATGATCCCTGAAATAGAAAATAAACTAAGCGAATATTCCATTTACCTTGACCGGCACCGGGTATTGGTATTTTACTACAAAATAGCTTCGCTTTATTTTGGCAGCGGGGATAATGATAAAGCAATTAACTACCTGAATAAAATTATTAACTGGAAAGTTGACCTGCGAACCGATTTGCAATGTTATACCCGTTTGTTGCATTTGATAGCACATTATGAACTAGGCAATACGGGTATTATGGAATACCTGGTAAAATCGGTTTACCGCTTTATGGCTAAAATGGAAAACCTGAGCGTGGTGGAAGAAGAAATATTTAAATTCATTAGAAGTTCATTTCACTTAACGTACAGGCAATTAAAACCTGAGTTTGAAAACCTGCTGGCCAAACTAAAAAGCTACGAAAACAACCGGTACGAAACCCGGGCATTTGCTTACCTCGACATCATATCGTGGCTGGAAAGTAAAGTGCGCAACGAGCCGGTACAAAAAATAATCAGGGAGAAGTTTTTGAAAAAATCAGCCTTGTCACGCAAAGTTTAGAAAGGAATTTTTAAATTATATTCTTAATCCTTGGCGTTGTTGGATTTACGAAATATTGTTACAGCGAGGGCACCAAAATACATTCCTATCAATATGCAGGCAATAAGAACCACCACTAATTGTTTATCGGTATAGGGTACAGAGAGAAAGCTTAGCATCATTTCCACGTTTTATCGTATTCACAGATTTAATAAAGTACCTCTCAAATTTCGTGAATTGACACAGTGCAATTAAGTTAAAATTGATCTGCAAGCGTTAATATTTACAAAATAGAAATTGAAGGTTTACTTTAGAGAAGCTCCCTGTCTTATCCAGCAACCAATTAAATCCCTCTCTTCCTGTGTAATATTTGTTTTATTATTTTGAGGCATAGTTTTCGTGATCACCACCCGCTCCATAATCTTATCTTTTAGTTTAACAATATCAGCAGGGGTATCGTAAACCACCCCATTGGGTGGAGCGGTAAAAATATCATCGGTGGGCCGTGACGAATGGCAGGATACACAACGCTTTTGAATAATTTGATTTACGGTTGAAAAGGAAATCTCTTTTTTACAATCAACATCTTGTATAGCGGGTGCCGACATATAAGCAGCAGCAAAAAGAATTAAGATGGAAACCGGCAGCACCCAAACATTTAACTGCCCTTTTTCTCTTAAGTTCAACCAATGTTTAATACCTGCAGTTCCAACAGATATGATGATTAAAATCAGCCATGGGTAAGCAGATCCAAACGTTGATGGGAAATGATTACTAACCATTACAAACAATACCGGTAAGGTTAAATAGTTGTTGTGCAGCGAACGCAATCCTGCAAACTTGCCCAGGTCGGGATTTAAAGGACTACCCTCTTTAGCGGCTTTAACCATTGCCTTTTGTGCAGGTATAATTACAAAAAATACGTTGCCCGCCATTAACGTACCCAACATAGCGCCAAAATGAATAAATGCCGCCCTGGCACTAAATACATGGGTATAAAAAAATGCAAAACCAACGGCTATTAATAAACCTGCCAGCGCAAACCAACCACCTTTTTTAACCAGGGGTGTTTTGCATAATAGGTGGTATACGAGCCAGGCAAAAACAAACGATCCCACACCAATACTCACGGCAACTATAGGACTGATGTTAAGAACATTGGTATCAATTAAAAATGCTTTAGCATTAAAATAATACACTACAAACAGTAAACTAAAACCTGAGATCCAGGTAAAATAGGCCTCATACTTAAACCAATGCAAACTTTTAGGAACGGTTTTAGGAGCAACTTTAAATTTTTCTAAATAATAGAAACCGCCCCCATGGATAGCCCACAAATTTCCCGCTAGCTCATCCCGAACATTATCGGTTCTGTTCAGCGCATTTTCTAAAAAAACAAAGTAGAACGAAGCACCTATCCAGGCTATACCAAAGGTTATGTGCATTAACCTGATCAAAATGTTTAACCATTCCATTAGGTGACCTTCCCAGGGAGTGCCTTTTATTATGTTATAAAGAAAAAATAAGAGTAAAATAATTACTACAACAATGGCAGTATAAATCAACCCGTGCGACCATTCTAATTGATCATCTTCACTCTCATTATGGTCAGCAGCAACAGCAAGGCTGCTTTTTAATTTTGCAATTTTTCTAAAATGATAAGTTAGCCCAATAAGCATTAATAGAATAACACCAAGAACACCAAAAAGAATACTATTGAACATATAATTATTATACTTATAAATGCTACCTCAACATTGCTGATGCAGCCTTATGCATATTTAAAAGCAAGTATACTGAAACGATTTATTAAAAAATATTATTGCAGGCATTCAACACATAACAGTGCCTTTTTATATTGTCTCCTAAACAACAGCAATTATAGTACTTAATTTTACAACTAGCGTAAACCCACTATTTATTCTGTCGGCGTTGAATGAATTACTCCTTATTAGGTTTTGTGTTTTACTTTTAAGGATTGGGTTTAAACAATAAAAATAAGGTTCAATTGCAAACAATAATTAAAAGTAAAAGGATTGTTACACCAGGTGGTTTAATAGATGGATTTATCGTAGTTGATAAAGGAATTATTGTTGAAGTAACAGGTAATAGTGCTCAGTATTCAGAAAATGACCTAATGGATATGGGTAATACTGTTGTTATGCCGGGTGTTATTGATCCTCACGTGCATATTAATGAACCTGGAAGAACCGAATGGGAAGGTTTTACTACCGCAACAAAAGCAGCCATTGCAGGTGGAGTTACTACTTTAGTTGATATGCCCTTGAACGCCTCTCCTGTTACAACTACAGTAGCTGCTTTTAATGAAAAATTAAAAATTGCCGCGGAAAAAATTCATTGTAACTGTGGTTTTTGGGGCGGGGTAATCCCGGGTAATGAAAATGAAATTGAAGGATTGATAGCAAGAGGGGTTTTAGGATTTAAAGCATTTTTAAGTCATTCAGGTATTGATGAATTTCCCAACGCAACGGAAGCTGATTTAAGAAAAATAATGCCCATTCTGGCAAAACATAATGTTCCCTTATTAGTGCATTGCGAGTTAACGGATGAAGAAGACAGAGCAATGAAGAATGTACGAAGCTATAGTGAATATGTTGCCACCCGACCTAAAATTTGGGAGGACAATGCTATTGCTTTAATGATACAATTATGTGAAGCGTTTAATTGCAGGGTGCACATTGTGCATTTATCATCTGAGCAATCTATTGACCAAATTACGAGGGCAAAACAAAAGGGATTGCCTATTACGGTTGAAACTGCCCAGCACTATCTTTATTTTTGTGCAGAAGAAATTAATGATGGCGAAACTGCTTTTAAATGTGCTCCTCCTATTAGAGAGAAGGCAAACCAAAAACTTTTATGGGAAGCACT
>JBBSJX010000265.1:0-5963 GCA_038256825.1 Chitinophagales bacterium | reverse complement strand
GCCGCTTTTTCAATTGATTTGTAACCGGTGCACCTGCAAATATTTCCATCAATGGAAGCGATGGCATTTTTGTAAGTAGGCTCTTTACTGCTTAAACAAAAACCTGCAAGCGATACTACAAAACCCGGGGTACAAAATCCGCATTGCGTAGCACCTTCATCGCACATTGCCTGTTGTATGGGGTTCAGTTCATCCATATTTAAACCTTCAACCGTTACAATGTGTTTGCCCTGGGCATTACCAATGGGCATTAAACAAGAAGTTACCGAGCGATAGACCAACTGCTGATCTTCCATTTCGCCAACCAAAACTGTGCATGCTCCACAGTCGCCCTCGCGACAACCTATTTTGGTGCCCATAAGGTGTTGCTGATACCTGATAAAATCCAGCATCACCATCCCCGGGGGTAGAGATGTGCTAACTTCTTTTTGATTAAGTATAAAATTTATCAAATTTAATTTTTCTTGAACCGCTAAAGTTAGGATAAATGCATTACCAAAGAAGAAGTTGAAGGCCTGTAGTACCTTAAGTTATGTATAAATTTTAGCGGTTCATAGGATTGATTTATGTGCTTTGCTGTGTAGTAACGGCAATAAAAGTGTTATAAAATTGAAGAATTTGGTAGGATAAAAAAGTACAGTTGCCCATAGAAAATGCGGTACAAGTGAGTGACACAACAATGTTGCTATAAAAAACAGCAGCCGGAAACCAAAAATAAATTGAAAATTAAACAAAATACCCGCCAGAAGGCGGGTATTAAAGCTACAAACTCATAAGCCGGATTTTGTTCCTACACTATCATTTATCTGGGATAAACATTGCTGTTTACCTCGTTCTGCCTACCCTGGACCATCGGACGAGCAGCCCTCAAGCGATCCTATACATGGCATTTCAGCACCCAAGGTTTACCCTTCGGGCATGTTACCATACCCGAACGTGGGCTCTTACCCCACATTTTCACCTTTTTCCCGCCGAAGCAGGATAGTTATTTTCTGTGGCACTTTCTATCCCCGTTTTACCGGAGCCCGGCTGTTCACCGGTAGGTTGCTCTATGCTGTCCGGACTTTCCTCCACAGCTTTTGCTGCGGCGATAGTTCGATTTGTAGCTAAATTTTTAGAAAAGCAAAGGTAAGCGAAAGCAATTGGGGAAGATTACCCAAAAACTAAAAGCGTACCCCTACCGAAAAGTAAGGCTGGACTTGCTCGTTTGAACGTGCCAACAATACCTGGATGAGGATTAGATCAGCGGGAATAATATAAAATCCGCCGCCATAACCCGTATGCCATTTGCTGGATTTTTCTCGTGGTGTCCATACCCTTCCAATATCGTTAAAACCTATAAGGCCAATGGTACCGGGAACAATGTACGAAGTGAAATCGAACAGTTTTACCCGGAGTTCCAGGTTGTGGTATAGCATAGATTTACCGGTAAAGCGATTTAAATTGTAACCCCTAAGATTAGTAGGGCCACCTAATTGAAACTGCTGATAAAATGCGGGATTACCCGGGGCTGTTCCCCCGGCAACCCTGTTTGCCAGTATGATGGTAGAATCTTTTAATGGAATGTAGAAGCTGAATTCCGAAAATATTTTACCATACCACTTTTGGGGGCCATTTAATTCTTTCATAGCCCTGAGCTCGGTATTCCAATAAATTCCTTTATTGGGCATAATCATATCCGAACGGGTATCAAAACCGGCGCTGCCAACTAAACCAGCAAAAAACTGGTCGGTAAATACAGATTCTCCCGGATGGGTGCGGGAGTAAGTAAAAAAATACTTATTAATATTATCAGAAGAAAAACCAATGATAAAAGTTTAGCTAAATACGTTGTTTTATACCCTTGGCATTTCTAAATTCAATAAAACCTGCATGCTTTTTGAAGAGTCTTTGCGAGCTATTCAAAATTATAATCGTATCAATTTATAAACTATGTCCAATAAACAATTAACTGTATCATATAACGGCCATAAAACTGCTATAACCTGTTTAGAAAATAATACTTACCTGGTTCAAATAACTTCCTCACCTTAATATATTCAAACTGTAACCAACGATGATGGAACCCTAAAATGGATTGAGGTTTCAACCGGCCTGCAAACACCACTTTCAAAAGAACTGGGAGAATTAATTGAAAACCAATTGGTACAATAGGATAATCCCGGAAATTATACATTCCGCTTTACCATGCATTTTTATGTATTTGTATTTATTATGGACCAGGCATTTTATGTACCTGCAGCATCGTTGCGTCGCACACTTGTACAGGTAAAACTACATTCAGCAAAAACTGTATTATATGATGGTGCTCCTATGGAAACCCCTGGCACTATGGTACCTGCGGCAAGGGTTTCTTTTTCTCTTTGGTGCTAATTCTGTACCATTGTCCATTTTCAAATAGTGCGCCTTCATGTTTACCTGCATGCTGGTTTACATCAATACCTATAACTTTATTATGGTAATACGAAGCCACATTCGACTTTACAATGGTGTGTCCTACAATAATGGTTTTACAATCATATAATTTCAGGGTACTATCTACCTGGGCCTGGGTAGCCCGGGGCATAATAAAATAACCCCGGTACCAAAATGGTGAAGTGCTGCCTTCAAAAAAAGGGCTTACTACAAGGTTTATATTGGGATCGTTAATTTCGGGTTGGTCGTAAAAAGGCCGGGATCGCTTATTAATTTCTTCAATAGGTAATTGAAGTTCGTTCAGCTTAGGCGAAATGCCCCCATGCACGCATAGGTTCTCTCCTATTTTTTCAATTATATTTTTACTTCTAAGCCAACGCCCCAATTCGGTATTTTCAGCATATAATGTAGCATAATCTACGCCCATTAACTGGGCAATTTCAAAATACTTTGGCTGCACATACCTAAAATCTCCGCTTAGGTTCATTATGTCGTGGTTGCCCAAAATAATATGAAAATAACCGCCCTTTGCTTTTGCATCAACTTCTAATTTATAAAGGAGCCATAATTCTTCCGGCACATATAACCCCCGGTCAAAAAGATCGCCACAAATAACTACATGGCCGTTTCCAAATATCCAGTTGTATTTTTTATCAATTACCTTATTCGTTAAAAGCAAATCGCGTAATGCTTCAAACTGACCTTCAATATCAGACAGTGCTAATAGTTTTGATGGTTGCCCCCAAACCGATTGTTCGTTTTGAATATTTGGTTGCAAACGAACATCAAAATTATATTTACGCTTTTTTGAAAATCTGATTTTTAAAGGGATATTTTGCTTTTCGCTGGTTTTGTAAGTATTAATCACCACCAATGGTACTCCCCATTTTTCGGTTATCGTTTTTACAATAATCGAATCAGACGTATAAAATACATAAGGTCCATCATTATTACTCAACACGTCCTGCGCACAAATTGCAATTGGTAGAATTAACAATAAACAAATAAAAAATGGAAACCTGGTTATACACCGGTCAACCTCTTTACGAATGAACGCTGCTTCCAAAATTTCCATTTAATCAGTATTATCTGTTGCCTTTGTTAAGTAAGAACTAAAACAATTTCTTAGCAAGTAGTATCTATTGCCTGGTTACATAACTGTCGTCTTTGTTTTTATTCTATCGGGATCATCACCAATCTCAGGCTCCGAAAATGGTTCAAAATTATCGTCATCATCATCGTCGTCATCATCATTGTCATCATCCTCTTTTTTGTGAGGCTTGGGTTCGGTTATTATACCCGGGTTTTCATCAGGTAATTTTTCAGGTTCCACTTCAGGTTTTTTACTGGGCTCGTCGTTACGGGGTACAGCCCTTTCAGATACTATCGAAGATTGGCCTTCTCCGGTGTTTATCAACGTTTCATTTTTTTCTACATCATTTACCAACATTGCATATAAATTTTAGGGTTATTAAAACTGTTTATTTTATGGATGAAAATTGAACCAGCAGTACAAGTGAGTGAACCGCCGGCAGTCGGTCAGGCACCACGATGTTACCATGAAAACACCTCTCCGATACAAATATGTCTTATAAAGATAACACTTTAAAAAGGCAGGATCAGGTTACCAGGAATTCAAGCAAACCAGTATTCAATTCAATATATATGGATCCCCTATCTTCTATTTTAATTACTTCATCATCAACATGCATACTTTTTCCCTCCCATTTAAGTTTTATGGTTTTTGCTTTTATAGTACCGGCATCAAAGACTGATTTTCCGTTATGCATTTTGTTAGCCAGATAGTTTGTAAAATTTTCTCTTTCATCTTCCGGAATAAACACCACTTCCAAATGACCATCGCTGGGATCGCTTTCAGGAGCCAGCATTAAATTTGGTCCAATAGATTTGGTATTCATGATCTCTACCATTAAATACTTACCCGAATAATCCCTTCCATCAATCTGGAGGGAACATGCTAAAGGTTTAAAAGTGCTGCTGATCTGGTGCATCAGTTTCAATGCGGTATTCATTCGCTTTTCAGGCTCATCGTCTAAATGTTTATCATGTGTTTTCATTTCCTGCATCAAAAAGGGGAACATGCCAAAACCAATACTCTCAACAAAAAACGCAGCACTATCCGAACCATAAATCTTACCTATATCAAACCTCTTTTTCTTATGGTATTTCCAACAGCCCACTACCTCGGCCGAAGTGCCGTGAAGACCAAGGGTTCCAGCGATATTATTGGCTGTACCCAATGGCAATAGTGCTATAGGAAATGTTTTCTGAATTAATTTCCGGTTTACCAGCTTCTTAATCACCTTTCTAACAGTGCCATCACCACCGGCAATAACAATAAAATCAAGATCGTTTTCAAACTTATCCCAGCCAACTTTTTTTGTGGATGAATATCTACATACATAACCTTCTTTTTCAATAAGAGCAATAAGTTTGTCTTTTGAATGTGCTTCATCACCTGCCGTAGGATTATGTATTAAACGAGCTATTTTCATAAAAGCTGTATTGTTCCAAAATATTACAAAAGCATACCAATGCAGTGGCACGAAAATGTCCGTAAAAAGTATATGAGAATATTAGTAACCAACGATGATGGAATTTATAGCCCCGGTATAGCAGCCCTGGCTAAAGTTGCTTCAAAATTTGGAAGCGTTACCATAGTGGCACCTGATGTTGAACAATCCAGTATGGGGCATGCTGTTACCCACTCCCGACCTTTATCTTATAAAAAATCTCCCATAACCTTTGAAGGTGTAGAAGCTTTCAGGGTTAATGGAACCCCGGCGGATTGTGTAGCACTGGGTACACATCTCCACCTAAAAACAGATGTGGTACTTTCCGGTATTAATATGGGTCCTAACCTCGGTAATTCCATGTGGCATTCAGGCACTTTAGCAGCCGCCAAGCAAGCCGTTTTATTTGGATTGAAAGGGATTGCATTCAGCACCCCCGTAGGTAAAAATGAACCAGACTTTTTATCCTTAGAACTCTATGTTGAAAAATGCCTGGAAAAATTGCTGAAAATTGAGGGTATTGGTTTGTATAATGTAAACCTGCCCGAACAGCCTACAGGTATTAAATGGACAAGGCAATCGGTTAGGTTATACGATGGAGCCATTTTTCCTGGTATTGACCCAATGGGGAGAAAACATTACTGGTTTTCGGTTTTACCATTGGAGCCCGCCGAAACAAATACGGATCGCTGGGCAGTTGAAAATGGTTATGTATCCATAACACCTTTGCGGTTAGACCTTACCGATGAAAAGCAATTGGAAAAACTTAAAAATGATTTTAACGATTAACAATGGTGTTTGGGAAAAAATTCTATACCCAACGTTTCTACTAATGCATCCTTCAAGTTTAATTAAGTAATTTTTAGAACTTTAATAAAATAGATTTTGGTATAATGATTTTACAATCACATCTGAAAACCCAATATTTTATCACAAAAAAAATAACGATTATGGCTTACAATGAAAACAACAGAAACAGGAATCGAAACGGCGAATCAAGTAGAAATTTTGATG
>JBBSJX010000264.1:0-5973 GCA_038256825.1 Chitinophagales bacterium | reverse complement strand
TGCAAATGGAGAAAGAGCCGAAGCTAATTACCTGGTTGTTGCTTGTGGCGGTTATCCCAAAAGTTCCATGTACGATTGGCTTTTAGCTACAGGTCATACTATACTGCAGCCCGTTCCATCGTTGTTTACTTTTAATATGCCCAACAATCCTATTCAGGCACTTATGGGTGTAAGTGTTGAAAATGCTAAAGTAAAAGTAATTGGTACTAAACTGGAAGATGAAGGCCCGTTATTAATTACCCACTGGGGAATGAGCGGCCCGGCTGTATTAAAATTGTCGGCTTGGGGTGCCAGAGAATTGGCTGATAAAAATTATCATTTTACTATAATGGTCAATTGGTTGTCTCAATTCAACGAGCAAGTTCTAAGGGATCAATGGCAAGCAATTCGAACCAGGCATGCGGCGCAAAAAATGGGTAATAGAAATCCGTTTGGCCTGCCATTACGGTTATGGGTTTTTTTATTAAATGAAAGTGGAATTAATGAAGATATACGCTGGGCCGACTTACCTGGAAAGGAACAAAATAAACTGGTTAAAAACCTGGTTGCCCACGAATTTGAAGTGAAAGGGAAAACCACTTTTAAGGAGGAATTTGTTACTTGCGGAGGCATAAAGCTTTCAGAAATTGATGCCCATACTATGCAGAGTAAATTAGTGCCTAACTTATATTTTGCCGGCGAAATTATGGATGTGGATGGCGTAACTGGAGGCTTTAATTTTCAACATGCATGGACGAGTGGTTGGTTGGCCGCAAATTCCATAGCGCAGGAAGTTTAAACTTTTGGTTAATATTGGAGCTGGGTTTCTATTAAACAATCCTCCTTTTCTTACTACTATTTTGTAGAAGTGTGAGACTTTTTGTAAACATTGAATATGGCCCGTTGCTATGAAAACTGACTTTGAACCGAGCGTGGCAACGATGATGCCATGAAAAGATGGAGTTGGTTACCCAAATATTCATTATAAATTTTGTTGCATAAAAATGCATTGCAACAACACCGCTCATTTTTAATTTAATTTAATATGAAGGTTCTTTTAAAATTTTTATTACTCAGTTTGTTTTTTGTAACCGGTTGTCAAAAAGAAGCCAACAGAAAATTGCTGAACGCTTATTTCAGGTACGAGGTTAACGGGACTAAAGTAAATATTACGCAAGGCATACTATTGAATGAAAATTTGTTTGAATGCAGGTTTTCGGGTGACAGCGCTGTGCAGATTTTGGCTGGTAAAGTATATGAAGTAGCAGGCATTTACTTTAGCGATGACAAGGGAATTGAAAATAAAACCTATGTGTTGGATGACCGCAATAAGGCTTTTTATATGAACCCTGCCGACCAGAAACGCTATTCTACCACTAATAAATTTACCGGTACTATAACTGTAAAAAAAGGCACTTTCCAGGCAAAAACTTTATTAAGCACATTAGAGGGCAGTTTTGCTTTTAATGTTGTAGATACGGCTTCGGGAAAATCGTTTAAAATTACCAACGGCGAATTTTTGATGGAGACACAATAAAATGGCCCTTTAATTTTCAATCATTGTTAGATATTGAAATCTACTTTTTTGATATTTAGAGTAAATACAAATGGTTTGGTTAAATCACGTGCTTATTTTTTATTTCAGGTTAAATTAATAGGGTAAATCGATAAACAAATACCAAATTTGCAATAGTGACTATTGTTGCATTTTCAATTTTAAATTTTTTCAGGCATCATGCCGGTATTCAACCAGTCCCGTCACCGGGTTATCATTTTTATTTTTGTTACCGTTTTCCTTGTTATTATCGGCCAGCTATTTAACCTCCAGATCATCTCGAGTAAATACACCAAACTGGCAGAAAATAATGCCGTTTATAAAAAAATTGTTTATCCCAGCAGGGGTATTATTTACGACCGGAAAAAGAATGCCATACTGGACAATGTTGCCATGTTTGATTTAATGGTGACACCTTTTCAGATAAAAGGGGTGGATACCATGGCCTTGTGCAGTATTTTAAGTATTGACACGGCAGAATTTAAGAAAAGAATTATTACTTCAATTATAAAAAACGGCAAGTACCGTCCCAGTGTTTTTGAAGGATTAGTGCCGCCGCAGTTGCAGGCAAAGCTGGATGAAAATATGTACAAATTTCCCGGTTTCGACCTTGCTGAAAGACCGGTGCGATTTTATCCTTTTAATGCTGCTGCCCATGTACTGGGTTATATTGCAGAAGTTGACACTTCTATCATTCGCAAATCAGGTTATTTCTACCAGATGGGCGACTATATTGGGCGTAATGGTTTGGAATCGTCGTACGAAAAAGTATTGATGGGGCAACGGGGTATTGCATTTCTTGTAAAAGACAACCGCAACCGTATACAGGGTAGTTATGAAAAAGGAATTTTTGATACCGCCGCCTTAGCCGGCAGAAACTTATATACCAGTATTGATATTGAATTGCAGCAATTAGCTGAAAAGCTTTTAGCTAATAAAATAGGGGCAGCAGTTGCAATAAATCCTAAAACCGGTGGAATTTTAGCCATGGCCTCCGCACCATCCTTTAATCCAAATGATCTTGCCGGGGCATCATTTCGTAAACATTATGGACGCCTTGTTTTGGATACCGCACGGCCATTATACAACAGGGCTATTAAAGGGCAATATCCGCCTGGTTCCACATTTAAACCACTGGGAGCATTGGTTGCTTTGGACGAAGGTTTTATAACCCCATCATTTGGTTACAGTTGCCCGGGCGCCTATTACTTATGCGGTCGTCCTGTAAAATGTACCCATGCAGGTGGCGGTCATGCTGCCAACCTTCGTCTGGCACTAGCCAATTCGTGCAACTCCTACTTTGTGCACATTTTTAGAATGGCAATTGATAATAAAAAATATGGTCATACTACAGAAGGTTATTTGAAATGGAAAGAATACATGAATGCTTTTGGATTAGGAGTAAGATTGGGTGTTGACTTACCAAGCGAAGATTATGCAAGCATACCCGATACCAGTAAATACAACCGAGATTTTGGCGGCCCCCGACGTTGGAATAGTTGCAATATTATAACCCTTGGCATTGGCCAGGACCGGATGACGACAACCCCGCTACAATTGGCAAACGCTATGTGCATTATAGCCAACAAAGGTTTTTATTATACTCCTCACTTTGTTGATAGTATTCAAAACGAAGACATCAGCGATACAGCGTATTTAGGTAAGTACCGTAAAAAACATGATGTTACCCATATAGCTGATACCTCTTATGCTATTGTACAATTAGGGATGCAGGATGTAGTTACACATGGAACCGCACAAAATGCAATGATTGAAGGGGTAGATGTTTGCGGTAAAACCGGGACAGCACAAAATCCGCATGGTAAAAACCACTCCTTATTTGTGGCCTTTGCCCCCCGCACCAATCCTAAAATTGCTATTGCTGTAATTGTTGAAAATTCAGGTTATGGATCAACATGGGCCTCGCCGATTGCATCGCTTATGATGGAGAAATATTTGAAGGATACAATTTCTGCCCGGCGCCAGCCTGAGGTAGACCGGATTTCGAAAGCCGACCTGATACCTGCTGCTGTTAAGCACTGGTATTATGTAAAAGATTCTTTAAGGCAGGTAAGGCTTGCACGGCTGGCTCGTGAAAAGGAAGTGGACGTAAATGCACCGATATCGGAAACCCCGGTAATTGAAAGAAAAATCACTTACGATCCCGAAGCAGAGCCTAACAGGAGAGATACAGGAGACATACAGGATCAGCGGTCGCCCATGTTATTACCATTTGATAAAAAGAATAAAAGAGATAGTATTAAGCAATGAGTAATCACAACAACATTTCAAAAGGTTTTGACTGGAGTGTCATCTGGCTTTATATTATCCTGGTTATCATTGGTGTTTTTATGATTTTTGCTAATGAGTATAAGGATGGAGATAGCATATTGCAGCCTATACTAAATCAATCACGCGATTATGGAAAACAGGTTTTATGGATGGGGATTTGTACCGTTCTGGCCATTTTTATTTTATTAACGGATAGTAAGTTTTTTACTGCTACGGCTAACCTGTTATATGGCCTCGGCATTTTTTTATGTTTACTGGCTTTAATAATTGGTACCGAAGTAAAGGGTTCCAAATCTTGGATTGTATTGGGTGGTTTTCGCTTACAACCTTCTGAACTCAGCAAGGTTTTTACCTGTCTTGCCCTTGCAAAATATATAAGCCGGCAGGAAACGGATTTTAGTAAAACCAGCTCGCATTTAATAGGAGCAGCTATCGCCCTTTCGCCAGCCGTTATAACAATTGCTCAAAATGAAACCGGGCTAGCGCTGGTATATTTTTCTTTTTTCCTGGTAATGTATCGCGAAGGATTACCACCTTTTATTCTAATTGCCGGCGCTTCCATGGCTGTCATTTTAATATTATCGCTCATCCTGGTGCCACTTACGCTGCTAATTGCATTTTCAATCATTGCATTGATAACTTTGTTTTTTACACGGCGGCAGTTCAGGCGTAAACCGGTTATTTTTTGGGCAATTGTTGGTATTTGGGCATTTGCCAGTTTTATTTCAGCGTATGCTATTCCTTACGGTATTAATAATGTTATGAAGCCATACCAGCGCGATCGGATTTACAGCCTTGTAGGGAGGCCTTATGTGCCCAACGATCCGGTTGAGCGGGCGGAGCTTGAAGCTTCAAAAGCTAAAACCAGGCGTAAAACGCAAAACCAAAGCGAATACAATGTTATACAATCAAAAATCGCTATTGGATCCGGAGGTTTTACAGGTAAAGGATATTTAAAAGGAACGCAAACCCGTTACGATTTTGTTCCCGAGCAGCGTACCGATTTTATTTTTTGTACCATAGGGGAGGGCTTTGGCTTTTTGGGCAGTTTTGTGTTTTTAAGTTTGTATGCTTTCTTGCTGATACGGTTGGTTTTTATTGCCGAGCGACAGCGAAGTACCTTTAGCAGAGTGTACGCTTATGGTGTGGCAAGTATTTTCTTTTTTCATATAGCCATCAATATTGGTATGACCATTGGCCTGGCACCGGTAATTGGGATACCGCTGCCACTCTTAAGTTATGGCGGTTCATCGCTATTAACTTTTACTATGCTGTTGTTTATTCTTGTGCGTTTAGATGCAGATCGTCAGATGGTTTTACGTTAATTATTACTAGTTCATCTAAATTTTATTATGAAGATCATTCCACTTTCCGAAGGCTTGTTTACTATAGATAAAACCAAGGTTTTTATTCCGTTTAATCAGGAAAACGACCAATTGCAAGCACGTGCTGTTGGAAGTTTACTGGTGGAAATTCAGCCTTTTGCTATTGTAACCGAAAAAGATATTTTGGTAATTGATGCCGGCCTGGGTTTTAAAGTGGAAGGTGAATTGCAAATTCATAGGAATTTGCGGGCAAATGGTATTGAGCCGGGCTCCGTTACCAAAGTTTTAATGAGTCACCTGCATAAGGATCATGCAGGTGGCGTATCCTATAAAGATGATGATGGAAATTTTGCCCTTTCGTTTCCTAATGCCACTTATTTTATACAGGAACAGGAGTTCAATTTTGCGCTTGATACCGGGTTCCCTTCCTTTATCCCCGATGAATTGGCATTATTAAAACACAGTAACCAGGTTAAGTTTGTAAATGGTTCCGGGGTTATCGACGATTATATTTACTATGATATTTCAGGTGGCCATTCACCCTACCACCAGGTATTTCGTATTGAGCAGAATGGTCAGATTTTATTTTTTGGGGGCGATGATGCACCGCAGTTACAGCAAATGAAAAGTAAATTGGTGGCTAAATACGATTATGATGGTAAAAAAAGTATGGAATTGCGGCAAAAGTGGTGGAAGTTGGGTCAGGAGCACGATTGGACATTCCTGTTTTACCACGATGTAAAAAAACCGATCTGGCCGGAAGTGTAAATCTAATCAAATTACAAAATAGAATTTTGGGCCCTGCTTTTTATTTTGAGCCGG
>JBBSJX010000263.1:0-5986 GCA_038256825.1 Chitinophagales bacterium | reverse complement strand
AAAGTATTCAGCTCATCAAACTTAGCTTGTTGCTGCTGTAATTTCTTTTTACCTGCGCAGGAACCTAATAAACCTACAATCACAAATAAAAGTGCAAATTGTCTCATTTTCATATAAAGTTTTTTAATCAGTTAAGAAGGATGGATAAACGATCCTGGTTTTGAAGTCGTTCAAAGATAACGGAGGCTTTTTAGAAATCTGTTCTCAATTGGTAAAATTTCGTTAACAAGAAAGGCATATCCGGATGATAAACTGACTTTTTTCAAAACCAAATAACCTTGAGAAATAACAAAATATTTATATGCTCATTTTTAAACTATTCATTAAATTATTTTACCACAAGCAATAAATGTAGCGTGCAGCCACCTTGCGGTGGCTGCAATTTTCTAGTTAAACTCTTTTAATTTAATTAAAAACCCATTAGACTATGATTCCCTCTGCACTGCCGTACAAGTGAGTGACACAACGATGTTGAAGCATAATCTACTGCCGGCTACCCCAAAAAAAAATACTATAAATTAAGCCAAATCCCACTTTTTGCGGTATTCTCTTTCGCGCATTTTATTGGCTACTCTATCATCTTCAAACTTTTCCTTTTTGCTGTTCCATGCCAGTTTACGGTTGAGTTTGTACGAGGTTAAAGCTAAATGCATGGGAAGGGTAAGTTTGCGGGCATACTCCAGGTTAGATTCTGGCGGCACCCTTGATTTTACCGAATCAATAAAATTTTGCTGATGACCGGGCGAACGGATAATGGTTTGGGGAATTTCGGGAATATCGGTTACTGTTTGCCCGTTGATGGTAATCTGACGGGTATTATAATCGCATAATAGGGTTCCTTTATCGCCCTCAAAATAAGCCCCTATGCCTTTGTTGGCAGCGCCCGGCACATTAGGGGGAACATGGGTCCAGTACAATTTTAAATCATCAAATTCAAAATCCACATCCAGCCACTCAGGCGCATCGGCTATGCCTTCGGGCGCCTTACCACGTGCATCGATCGTTTTTAAATTTTGCGGATCAATTGACCAATAGACCACATCGGCTATATGGCACCAGAAGTCGGCAAACACTCCGCCCGAATAATCGAGAAAGTAACGGTAATTAAAATGGCAGCGTTGCGGATCGTAGGCTACATAAGGTGCAGGGCCCAGCCACATATCCCAGTTTAAAGTGGGCGGCGGCGCCTGTATTTTAGCTTCGTTAAAAACGGGTGGCGCACCTGTTTTCCATAGCCTAACTGTATGAACTTTACCTATGGCACCCGCTTTAATAATTTCCACTACACGATGATAATTATCACTCGCATGTATCTGGTTGCCCATCTGAAAAACCCGGTCGTTGCGTTTCAGGTGTTTCAGCATTTGCTTACCCTCATCCAGGTCGTACGACAATGGTTTTTCGCCGTAAACATCTTTACCTGCTTTAAACGCCATGATGGCTATAGGTGCATGCCAGTGATCGGGGGTTGCAATGGTAACCGCATCAATATCCTTGCGGTCGAGAATATGCCTGAAATCTTCGTAGGTCTGTGCACGGTTACCGGGTTTTAATATATCCAGTGTAGCTTTGGTACCGTTCAGGTGAACCTGGTCTAAATCGCACAGGGCAACAATTTCGGCATTGGGCAAAGCGGCAAACCACTTCATATGGTTGTTACCCATGCCGCCCAAACCAATATGTGCCACACGCACCATATCACTTGGGGGAACCCTGCTATCGAACCTGGACAGGAAGGCCAGGCTTATAGCCGCGGCCCCACCCTGCTTAATAAAAGTACGGCGATCTAATACATTACTCATAAGCTTGTTTTTGTTACCCTAAGATAATATTACACGTTGAATATCGGCCAATGCTTTCCAAACTTTATCTACCGGAGCATACAAGGTTTGTTTTATTACACATGTTGGTGTATTACGTAGTTGCTGTTTTGGCCTAATATTATTGTGTAGCCGGCTTTAGATTAGTAATGAAGCTTTTCTTGCAGCCTGACCGCCTACCGGCGGTTAGCACTCTTGTACGGTTTATCGGGATGCAGCAAATTGCAATGCAAATATGTACGTAGGTAAAAAATGAAACCCGTTTATTATCCATTAAGCAGATTGCGAAAGTCGCAGGCCATTTATTTTTTTTCAGCAATCAATATAAGATGTGTTTCAAAGTTTCCATTAATCTTTGGAAACTTTTTTCGCCCCACCTTTAATACATTGAACATACAGAGAGCCAGCCATTGTGCTAAATAATCAAGCTGGTGGTAATAAATAAACATTTTATGCAGTCCACTACTACTGGTTTGCCAACCTGATTTAGCGTAATCACCTTCAATAAAACTTGTATAAAAAATACCACCCTGGTGTAATAACCCTGCAGCATTTTGAACCAGCTTTTCACATTCTTTTTTGGGAGAGGTAGGGCATGCAGAAGCTGGCAATCATTCCATCATAACCGGACTTTAACTGGTCAATATAATTACAATCCATTACCCAGCAATTTGCAGCGGGATTGTTTTGCTTTGCCAGCTCAATCATTTTAGGTGCCTGGTCTATGGCATCAATATCCGCCCCAATAATATTTTGTAAAAGGTACTGTGTAATGTTTCCCGGCCCACAACCAATTTCTAAAATATGCGGATGAACAGTTTTTAAAAAACCACAAAAACCAGCATAGGTATCGTTGTACAGTTCCAGGTTCATAAAAACATCCTGGTATTGTTTAGCAATACTGTTATAAGTGGCTATCGTGGTTTTGTGGCGATCCATGTTAGCTCATTTATTTTTTAACCAGGTACACAAGTGTTACCAATGGTTGGGGTATTATCCAAATCACGAAAAGTTTTCTACATCACCAATCATAATGGTCATACCGCCGGTGCATACAGTTTGTAAATCATCAATTACGGCCTGCCCTTCAGGCGAACCCATCGTTTCTACCATTTGATTGCGTGTTAAAAAATATAATTCGGCCATCCTGTACCATTCAGGTTTTCCACCATCAACCGAAGTGCTGAATTTTGTCAGCTCCAGCCTGCTTACCCCTTCCATTTGCGAGGCGAGTGGCAGGTGAAATTCATTATAATGTTTTTCAAACGCCTCTACGTCTGTTGGATGACCGTATAATAAGGTTACTTTATTCATTAAAAACATTTTTTAAAAATGGAGTGCTAATATATTCACTTATTCAACTTATTTTAAAAAAACATCCACTTCAAAATTATATTTTGGCTTGAACAATAAAAATACTGCAGGCACAAGTGAGTGAACCGCCAAAAGGTCGGTCAGGCTTCAACGATGTTGATAATTGATTTAAAAGCTGGCAACCAAACTATATTAGAGTCCTAGAACCTGTTTTAATTTTCCATAACCTGCCTGGCTTACCGGTATTTGCGCACCTGTACGCAGTATTACGAGTTGATGATCTTTCTCAAAAGGTTCAATTCGTGTAACCTGGTTTATGTTGATGATGTAGGAACGATGGGTGCGCACAAACTGGCTGGCAGGCAGGATTTTTTCCAAAAAGGCCATGGTTTTATTTTTAAGAAAGCTGCCCTCGGCCGTATGAATTTTAACATAGTCGTCGGCCGCTTCAAAATAATTAATGGTAGAAACGGGGATAATCCTGATTTTACCCGCCGTTTTAACCACAATGCGGTCGGCCTGCCCCGGTATCTCAGTTGGCGAACCCAGCAAGGCCTGGGTATTTTGTTGCTGTACTTGTTTACCGGCCTGGTTTAAAAACTTTTCTACTGATTTATCAAACCGCTCTTTGCTAAAAGGCTTCAGCAGGTAATCCACTGCATGGGTTTCAAAAGCTTTGAGTGCATATTCATCGTAGGCCGTTGTAAAAATTACGGAAGGTGGCTGCTCCAGCAGTTCAAGCATTTCAAACCCGGTAATTTTTGGCATTTGTATATCAAGAAAAATAAGGTCGGGTTGATGTTGTTGTATCGCCTTTAAACCTTCAAAGCCATCACCACATTCAGCAACTAGTTGTAACTGCGCCTGGGTTTGCAGGTACTCTTTTAAAATGGAGCGGGCCAATGGCTCATCATCTATAATAATTGCTTTTATCATTTTGGCTGTGGAATTTTTATTGTTGTTACAAATATGTTATCCTGGGTAGCTGTTTTCAAAAGATCGTTACGGGCAAACAATAAAAACAATCTTCGCTGCACAGAGCTTAAACCAAACCCCGTTCCTTTATTGGGCACACTGGTTTCGGGGTCATATGGATTGGTCACTTCAACCAACAGGCTGCCTGCTGTAATACTTGTTTGAATGCTGATGATGATGTCGCCAGTTGTATCGTATAAACCAAACTTAATGGCATTTTCAACTACAGGCTGTAATAACATAACGGGTATCTTTAAATTTTCTACCGGTGCATTATTGGTGACCCGGGTTTGTAGACGATGCCCAAACCTCACTTTTTCAATTTCGAGGTAAAGTTGCAAATGCTGCAATTCATCCTGTAAACTTACCCATTGATGTTCTTCCTTTTTTAAAGTTCCCCGCAAAAAATCAGATAACTGCTGTATCATATCCCGCGCTTTTTGAGGTTGCACGGTAATTAATGCATTTATTGAATTAAGGCTATTGAATAAAAAATGCGGTTGTAATTGCTGGCGAAGATTATACAATTCAGCTTCGCGTGCCAGGCGTTCAGCTTCTGTTTTGCGCTGTTCAATTTCTTTCTGGTCCTGGATGGTATACCACAAAACACTCACTAAAGCCATACACCCATTAATTAACAAACCAAAAGCACCCCTTATAAAAATTGAAAGCGAAAAAAAACGGTCATAATCAATTTCGTTTTTTAGTAATTGAACCAATATAGACCGGCTTACAAACAACCATAAAAACGATAAAACAACCACCAGGCTGGCTATATAAACATACTTGTTTTTTTGAGGTATGTAAAACTGAAATGTTACCGATATTAATATGGTGGTGGCAACTAAAAGCAGTGTGCTTACCAGGCTATCGGTTAATGCCAGTTTCCAACTATACCCATAGTGGGTTAGTACAATTGCATATACTTCGGCCCAGCTAAACCATAATATGCAAAAGATGATGCGAAAACGTAAGGTATTTAAAAACGATGCTGCCACGTGGTTAATTTAATACAAGACTATTACAAATACTGTTGTTTAATTTGCTTGAATGATCGTTAATGAGGTTGAGGTATAGTTCGGCATGGCCAACTTCTTTAATAGTAGAATAAACCTCGGCGCCATCCATCCGCAAATTCAACAATATTAATTCCGTAACATCAATAAATTTCCATTCAACCAATTGTTGATTGTTATTATAAAAACTAAACTGCTCCTGTTTTCCCAAAGCTGCTGCTTTGTTTAATGCTGCTGTAGCATCGTCGGCGGTTATCAACCTCAACTGCTCGTTAAACTGTGCTTTTACATCGTGGTCACCAACAAGTATGCGATAAACAATTTTTGCGATATACCATTCCATAACATTTTATTTAATAGTTAGTGACACCAGATAAAACCCTGGGCTATAAAAATCAGGCTGGCACGTTTTATTAATAACTCCTGATTTCAACACCACCAAAAATGCAGGTTCCATCCAGGTATAAAACCTTTGAAGGATCGTGTGAATTGGATGGGGGGCGCTTATCATCCACACCGCCAAATATGGCAACAACATTATTTTGTATTTCCCAATCTGGTGGAACAAATAATTTCACACCTCCAAACATGGTAAAAATGTCCATCATTATTTTACCAGTAAAATCAGCTTTCATCAAATTAATTTCGGCTCCGCCCATTACCGCCACAAGATCGCCACCCCTGAAGTTTTTACTTAACACGTTTTTTTTTATGCCTGCAAAAATGGCGGTAACATCTAAGTGCTCTTCCGTATCAGTATTACCCGACCAGGTGGTGTCGCTTTGCGGAGTATAGTCCTGCTGAGGCCTTACATCATTATCAGCATAGCTGGTAAACGAGTCATCTACCCCTCTATGGTTT
>JBBSJX010000262.1:0-5995 GCA_038256825.1 Chitinophagales bacterium | reverse complement strand
GTAAAAGTTGATTTTGTAGGTAAGAAAACCAAGGATGGAAATATTTTAAAAGAGCAAAGTGATGTAACTGCTTATTTATTAAGCGAAGCTAAACTGGCAATTGTTCCTTTTTATGCGTTTGGTGCAGATAGTCAGTCGCCTTGGTACAGGCTTAGTGTAGGTACCTGTAAAAAGGAAGAGATTGAAGAAATGCTGGGGAAATTAAGAACGGCTTTATCCAGGCTTCAATAAGATTTAGACTGGTTATAAAAATACAAAAGGACCTTGAAAGAGGTCCTTTTGTATTTAAATTTTGTCTTTAAATTTTATTTCGAATTTTCTATTAATTTTTGTTGAAAAAAAACTGGAAGGGTTTTAGCTTTTTTTCGCGGATTATTTGCTCAATAAGATGGGCCTTATGTATAATCTTATAGCGATTTACATCAACCACTTCGGTGCAAATACAAAAATTTGGTAAACTCTCCACATGAAATAATATTTCGTGCAAAAGTTCCACTTCATGCTCCAATTCTACTGGATCCATTGAAACTTTTTTGGAGAGTACCAATAAGTCACGGTTAAAAGGTTTCATAATGACAAATTAAGTAGATTGTAAAAATTTACTTTATCCTACCGGTTTTTTATTAACCCCAGGGCAACCACATCCTTTACTTCCTCCGGATTTTCCAAAAACTGCACATCCGGAAAAAGTCAGTGTTAATACTAAGAACAATAAAACAGATATTTGGTTTATTTTTTTCATTTTTTCACTATTTCGAAGCTAGTATTTATAAATAAGAAATCATCATTAAAAACAGCAGTGTTAATAAATAAGAATATTCGGGTAATAATTGCGCCACTTGATTGGGGACTAGGACATGTAACCCGTTGTATTCCTATTATAAAGCACCTGGTTTCAAATAACTGTATAGTTTTTATTGCCGCAGATGAAACTTCAAAAAAATTACTTGAAATTGAATTTCCGCAACTCCGGTTTTTACCATTAAAAGGTTATGAAGTTAGATACACTAATAGTAAACGACTATTACCAATAAAAATTTTGCTCCAACTTCCAAAACTTTATAATGCAATTTTAAAAGAACATGACTGGTTGAGTAAAATGGTTATCACTCATTCAATTGATGCCATCATTTCAGACAACCGTTATGGAATGTGGAGTTCAAAAATACCCAGCATATTTATCACTCATCAACTACTTATTAAAGGTCCGAACAAATGGATAGAAACTTTATTGCAAAAAGTAAATTATAAACACATTAACAGGTTTACCAGTTGCTGGGTTCCCGACTTTGAGAAAGAACCATCAATAGCAGGATTATTATCGCACCCAAAGCATTTACCCAAAATTCCTGTGAAATACCTGGGGCCACTTTCAAGGTTATCAATCATTAATAATACTTTAGTTAAGTACAACCTTTTAATTGTGCTCTCGGGCCCCGAACCGCAACGGAGTTTATTAGAAAAACAATTATTAAGAGATTTAAAGACATTTACCGGCACCGCACTGCTGGTTCGCGGCTTGCCGGGCAATACATTAAAGCCTGAAAATTTTAATAACACCTCAATTGAAAACCATTTAAGTGCCCATGAACTTGAAGCTGCATTTAACCAGGCTGAAATGATCATAAGCAGGGCGGGATACACAACGGTGATGGATATTATTAAGCTGAAAAAAAGATCGATATTAATACCGACACCGGGCCAAACCGAGCAGGAGTACTTAGGTGAATACCTGCAACAACAACAATTATGTGTAAGCTTTACCCAGAAGGATTTTGAACTTGAAAAAGCATTAATAATTGCGGCCGGGTTTCATTACCAACATCCCCATTTTAAAATGGATGCTTACAAAAGTGTAATTGATGATTTTCTGTCAACCATTAGTATGAAGTAACACACTATCCTCTTTTGCTGCAAAGCGATAAAATGTAAAAGTGGGCGAACCGCCGGTAGTCGGTCAGGCAGCAACGGCAGCATCATAATAGCACAATAGCCTGGTACATAATCCTAAACATTTTTTTCAAGGTGGTTCATAGCCTCAAGCGCCATAAGCCTATGTTGCATTGCTTCTTCAAAATTATACATGGGGGTGTACATACCCAGGCTGCAGTTTTGAAGCACACTTGATAACTTTTGAAGGGCTACTGCTTTATCAGAATTTTGTTCCGAAAACGCATCGATTTCGCTTACAGAAATATTGTATTTGCCTAACAGCCATGCCGAAATACTGCGGTGCAATTGTTTATAAAATGCAGGCCCGTCGTTATTAGGTTCCAATTCGCGTACCTGGAAAATAAACTGGTCTGTATCCACATAAGGTGCTGCCGCTATAACCTCCTGTTTAAGGATGGGCGGTGTGGGTTGGGCAACCACTTTCTTAGTTCTTCGGTGATACAATATCAACCCGATTAAAAGGGCAATTAAACCCAGGCCTAGTACCAGGTATAATCGATTATAAAAAACTGAACCCTTGTTTTCAAAAGTTTGAGGGTAAATTTTATTGGTAGCTTTTACAACATTTAAATTAATTGGATTGGAGATTACAGTAATGTATTTATTTTTTGCCGGGTCAAAATAGGTGAACTCAATTGGAGCAATAGCATACCTGCCGTTTTTTGATGCAACATAAGGGTACGAAAAGGTTTTATTGATTTTTACGGGGAAAACCTGTTTGTTGATTTCTTCGTTTTCAGTTGGCTCAAATCCTTCCATGCCTTTTGGCCAGGTAACTTGTGGGGCTTTGGATTGTTGCAGATTGCCCTCGCCGCTTATGCTCAATAATAAAACATTGCCGTTGGTGGACGCATCGGAACCATCGGAAGTATTTAATGCTAAAGTAAAATTGCCCACGGCCCCATTAAAGTTTGCCGGTGCAGGTTGGGGCAGGGGTTTAACCTCCACTTGTGCCGGGGCGTTTTTAAATGTTACGGTTAATTCCTCCGGTTTCGATGATGGGTTGTTGTAAAAAAGATCCCTGTAATTAAGGCTGGATGCCCGGTAAAATGTAACGGTATTTTCAACACTGGTTTCGGGTAAAAGTAATGGCCCGGCCTGCAAGGGTATCAATTGCACCTGTCGAATAATATAAACGTTGTAACGCTTGCCCCCAATGTTTTCATGTTGTGGAAGCGGGTCGTCGGAGGTCATTTCTAAAACGGTGCAGCCTTTAAAAGTGGGTTGTTTAACCACCCGTGACTGGGAACGGATACGGGTGTAGAGTTTATAAGTTACCAGAAGTGGCTCTCCTACATAAGATGATTTTTTGTTTACATCTAAGCGCACCAATAAATTATCTTTTATTTTATCGCGGGCACTTTCGCTGCCTTTTAATACCTGTTCATCGTTTATATCCTCCTCGTCCATAGGCGGAAAGGCTGGGGCACTTTGCCGGGGAGCACCCATTGCGGGGGTATTACCCTGCACATGATCCGTATTTTTAACCTCTACAGTAACCACATTACTAAGCTTTGTTCGGTTGTCAACCGTTGCTTTTGCACCTGGTATGGTAAGTTGACCGGAGGCCAATGGTTGTAGAATGAGCGTAAATATGGTTTCCTGTTTAACAATATTGCCGGTTTGCAAACGGTTGCTGCTAAAATTTGGCCCCGATACAATAGTCCAGTTTTTAAAAACAGGCAGTACCAGTTCCAGTAAATCCAGGTTTTCGGCAACATATTCTAATTGTACTACATCTTTTTTGCCTATCACTTTTGCAGAAACCCGGGTTGTAAACGATTGCGCTGCAACCATCTTTCCTGCAAAAAGAAATACCATTAAAATAAAAAAGTACAATTTTTTCATAGCTGAGTAGCAAATGTAATATTTACAACCACCATAAATTTAAACTCACGGTTAAGTGGCAGTTAAAACCTTGACGTTTTATTTTTATGGACCCGGCTATCAGTTATTAATTAAACATCGTTGCGTCGCACACTGCAACCGTTGCACCAATATTCAACAAAGTAAAAGCCGGCACTTTGGTTATTTAATATTACCTGTAACACAAAGTTTCTTAATTGGATATTAGATGGATAGTATAATTATACTGTAATTAGTATCGTAAATCTGAAAGAAAAACATACATTAGTCCAACTCCATTCAATTATTTAATTACTTTGTTTAAAAATAATTAAATGATTTTGGGTTCAATAGGTAGGTTGAGGGGTACTTTAATTGTAAACTTCATTCCTTAATAATTATTGTTATTAAAACAAATACAAAAAGAAAACAAACAGTATGAAAAGAAAACTTCGGTTTGGAATGATTGGTGGTGGAAAAGATGCTTTTATTGGTTCTATCCACCGTCTTGCTGCCAATATGGATGGTAAAGTTGAATTGGTTTGTGGTATGTTCAGTATCAACCCTGAAATATCTAAGGATTCCGGTAAGGAATTGTTTATTCCTGCCGACCGGGTTTATACAACTACAGAAGAAATGTTTGCCAGCGAAAGCCAGATGCCTGCAGACAAACGCATAGATTTTGTAACCATTGTTACACCCAATTTTGCACACTTTGGCCCTGCCATGACTGCATTAGATAATGGTTTTAATGTGGTGGTTGAAAAGCCTATGACCTTAACCTTAGACGAAGCAAAGCAATTAAAAGCCAGGGCCAATGAAAAAGGACTAACCGTTTGCCTGGCGCATGCATACTCAGGTTATCCCATGGTTAAGCAAGCCAGGGCCATGGTTAAGGAAGGGGTTTTTGGTAAAATAAGAAAAGTATATGTTGAGTATCCGCAGGGATGGTTAAGCCAGCTATCGGAGCGTGAAGGCAACGCACAGGCAGCCTGGAGAACCGATCCTAAAAAAGGTGGTAAAAGTGGTTGTATTGGCGATATTGGAACCCATGCCGCCCACTTGTCCGAATACATAACAGGAGCTAAAATAACCCAGCTTTGCGCCGACCTTCATATAATAGTTGACGGTAGAGCGCTGGATGATGATGGTGATATTTTATTGCGTTTTGATAATGGCGCCAAAGGAGTGCTTTCAGCATCGCAGGTAGCTGCCGGCGAAGAAAATGCTTTAAAAATAAGGGTGTATGGTGAGAAGGGCGGCATTGAATGGGCACAACAGGAGCCTAATACTTTGCTGGTAAAATGGCATGGTGAGCCAACACAAATTTATCGTGCAGGCAATGGTTACAAGTACCTTTCTGCTGCTGCTATACACAATACCCGCACACCGGGCGGCCACCCCGAAGGATTTTTGGAAGCCTTTGCAAACCTGTACCGCAATTTTGCTCTTACCGTTTCGGCAAAAATGGAAGGCGAAACGCCGCAGGAAGAATGGCTCGATTTTCCCGGCGTTGATGATGGGGTACGGGGAATGGCGTTTATTGAAAATGCCGTTGAATCTTCCCAGTCGGATGTGAAGTGGAAAGATTTTGTAATGTAAAATTTTACATGAAAGCGTTTGAGGCCAACAGCAGGTCCTAAACCGGGCATTGTTGTAGCTTGACCGACAACCGGCGGTTCTCTCCCTTGTATATTGCAACAAGTATTTTAAAGTCGAATAAAAAAAGAGTGTTTTCGGACACTCTTTTTTATTTGACTTTTATTTTAATTAATGCTCCGGAAGTACCGGTTTGGTTTCCACAATGGCATCTATCTGCTGCATTATTTCATCGGTAAGTTTGGGTAAAACGTCCAGGGCTTTTAAGTTTTCCAATAATTGTTCTTTTTTAGTTGCTCCCAAAATTACGGTAGTAACGTTTGGGTTTTTAATACACCAGGCAATGCTAAGTGTTGCAGTTGTGCAGTCTAATTGTTGGGCAATTGGCTCCAGTTTTTTTACCTTTTCTATTTTTGCATCCGAAAGGTGTTTTAGTTTAAGCCAGTCGAAACCTTCTATGGCCAGGCGTGATCCTTCAGGTATACCGTTATTGTATTTTCCGGTTAATAAACCAGCGGCCAGCGGGCTCCAGATGGTAGTACCCAATCCCGGATTTTTAAATAATTGCAGGAAGTCTGCTTCCATTTTTTGCCTGTTG
>JBBSJX010000261.1:0-6058 GCA_038256825.1 Chitinophagales bacterium | reverse complement strand
ATGTAAATACAAAACACTTTACAATTGAGAGATCATCAAACCAAACTGATTTTTACAGTATTGAGAAGGTTAAGGCGGCAGGTAACAGCCAGGCACTAAAACAATATGCGGGTATCGATAAAAATCCGTTGGAAGGTGTTAGCTATTACCGTTTAAAACAAACCGATGTTGACGGCGGATTTACCTATTCAAAAATTGAGAGGATAAATTTTGCAACTGTCATGAATAAATTATTGGTTTACCCCAACCCTGTTGGTGGCAATATACAATTGAGCTTGCCTGGATACCAATTAAGTTTATCGGCAAACATTGTTGATGTTAATGGTAAAATTGTGCTGGTTGCTAAGGGAACAATTAACAATATTAACCAACAGGTTAACAGCCAGCTTAACAAATTGCAACCGGGCTTTTATTTTATAAAACTGGACGGTGTACAGCAACATTATACTGCAACTTTTATTAAGAAATAAACCTTACCCAGGGTTTAAAAAGCTATCCATTTTGGATAGCTTTTTTTGTACCCGGCATTTTATGTATACCCGTCATCGTTGCGTCGCACTCTTGTACTTTTTATAGTTATTCAGCAAAAAATGAGTGTATGATACTGCCGGTTTAAGGTAAAAGTTAATACAGGTAATTTACCGGCTGAATAAAGCTCCAAAAGTACAAGAGTGCGACGCAAGTAAAGCCCGGAAAAGTTTTAAAGCCTGGCTCCAAAACCTAATTATTTAATTTATCAATAAAGGCATAAAATAAGCAGGCACAAGTCATTTTTTACCAATTTGGTTTGCATGAATGAGTAAAACTGTCAATTTTTCCGGTATCGCGGTAAGTATTTCCTTTGGCATTTTTTTTGACCACTGCGGTTTATATTAACAATTATCAGTTAAAAATTTATAAACATGGCTAAAGGAAATATTCGGGTTGAAACGGAAAATATTTTTCCAATCATTAAAAAGTTTCTGTACAGTGATCACGAAATATTTATTCGCGAATTAGTGAGTAATGCAGTAGATGCAACGCAAAAGTTGAAAACTTTATCGAGCATTGGTGAGGCAAAAGGTGACTTGGGCGAACTGCGTATTGATGTAGAATTGGATGCAAAAGAAAAAACAATCAGTATCATCGATCGTGGCGTGGGTATGTCGCAAGACGAAGTTGATAAATATTTAAACCAGGTAGCTTTTAGCGGCGCTGAGGAGTTTTTGAAAAAATACAAAGGACAGAACGAAGAAAATATTATTGGAAAGTTTGGATTGGGTTTTTATAGCTCATTTATGGTGAGTGATAGGGTGGAGGTTTATACCAAAAGCTTTAAAAGCGATGAACCAGCCGTTTACTGGGGTTGCGATGGTAGTCCGGAGTTTGAAATGTATAGCATAGACAAGGAGAACAGAGGTACTAAGATTGTATTACACATAAACGAAGACAGTAAAGAGTTTTTAGACGCTGACAGGATAAAAGGTGTAATGACAAAGTTCTGCCGCTTTTTACCGGTGCCTATTTACTTTACTGATTTGAATGCACTAAAAGAAGAGAAGAAAGAAGATGATGCTGAAGTTGCTGAAACTGAAAATAAACCTATAAATAATACCTCGCCTTTATGGACTAAAAAGCCTAGCGAATTAACGGATGAGGATTATAAAAACTTTTACAAGGAGTTGTATCCATTTGGTGAAACGCCTTTGTTTTGGATACACCTGAATGTAGATTACCCGTTTAACTTAACCGGTATTTTATACTTTCCAAAAATTAAGCAGAGCTACGAAATTCAAAAAGATAAAATACAATTATACAGCAACCAGGTTTTTGTAACCGACGAAGTAAAGGACATTGTTCCTGAATTTTTAATGTTGCTGCATGGTGTTATTGATAGCCCGGATATTCCTTTAAACGTTAGCCGCAGCTACCTGCAGGGCGATCCGAACGTTAAAAAGATTAATGCCCACATTACTAAAAAAGTTGCTGATAAATTAGAAGAAATTTTTAAAAACGACCGTAAGTCGTTTGAAGAAAAGTGGGACAGCCTAGGCTTGTTTGTAAAGTATGGTATGATGACTGATGACAAATATCTTGACAGGGCCAACAAGTTTTTAATAATGGAAGAGGCGGGTACCAAAGGTGAAGAAACCAAAAAGTTTCATACACTGGAAGAGTATAAAATGGAAGCTGCCACTTTGCAAACCAATAAAGATGGTAAGCTGGTAATTATTTACACCACCGATCCGGTGCAACAGGATGCTTACATACAAGCTGCCAGAGCAAAGGATTACAAGGTATTAAAGTTTGAAACCCTGGTTGATGCGGCTTTCATTAACAACATGGAAATGAAATGGGAGAATGTACAGTTTACCCGTGTAGATGCTGACATTGTTGATCATTTAATTGATAAGGGCGAAGGAGTTGAAAGTGTATTAGGAAAAGAAGATGAAGAAAAGTTGAAAGGTTTATTCGGGTTTCAAATTCCTGAGTTACATGCAACGGTTGAGGTAAAAGGTTTAAGTGAAACTGCACCTCCTGTTGTTGCAACCCGGCCGGAGTTTATGCGCCGTATGAAGGACATGGGTGCCATGGGCGGCGGAATGGCTAGTTGGTATGCAAACATGCCTGATGAAGTAACTTTAACGGTTAATGGTAATCATAAAATTTATAAGGCAATACTTAAGGAAGATAATGCAGACCTGCAACAAAAACAGGTACGCAACCTGGCTGACCTTGCATTGCTTTCGCAAGGATTATTAAAGGGTAGTGAATTAACCAACTTTATAAACAGGAGTGTTGAATTGATGAATGGTGAAAACAGCACTGTTGCAGCAGCAGAAAATTCAGAAGCTATCGAAGCATAAGAACTAATTTTTTAAATTAAAAAGAGCAGGCAATTTGCCTGCTCTTTTTTTGTTCCTAATTATTTTGGATGAGTATCAATTATCACTTTTTCTAAACAACAAAGCCCCCATTTGGGGGCTTTGTTGTTTATTGTATTATAGTATAATTATTGCTTTTGAATTTTATAGGTAGTTGTTTTATTATAGTCATCAACCTTTAAAAAGTAAACACCCGAAGCATATTTGGATACATCCACTTGTACTGTTCCTATAACTGTTTGCTGGTGCAATTGCTGTCCGAATGCATTTATTAGTTTGATGGTTGCTGGTTTGCCATCAGGTTTACTTATCGAAATAAATAATGCATTGGTAACCGGGTTGGGATAAATATTTACAATAGTTCCTGAACTTTTTGTTACCAGTCGCACTGGTGAATATTTAAAGTTTCCATCAACATCTATAATTTTCAGGCGATAGTAATTTTTTCCTTCAGGAGCATTTTTATGAACAAATTGGTAGCCGTTGTTTGCTGCTCCATTATTTGCCGGGTTTATCGTGCCTATAATTTTAAATCCGGCTCCATTGATACTATGCTGAACCTCGTAAATTTTTACTTTATTTTCGGCTGTTACCAACCAGTTCGTTTGTATGTTTTCAGCTTGTAAAACTGCATTAAAATTTACCAGCGAAACCGGTAAAACCGATCCGGCATTAATGTAAATATACCGGTACATAAAGTTGTTAAAGCTAAACTGCTCCGGCTGATCGTTACCCGGATTTACCTCGTAATATAAATTATACAAACCATTCAGGTTGGTAGCATCTATCACCGGTTGCAGGTGTATGGTATCGCCTGCAGCAAGGGGTTTTGTTTTGGGTTGATCAAAGCTTAATGCATTGTTGTAAACATCGTACAAAACCAATTTAGTTGCAATGCTGTCAAACCCAACTTTCGATGCGTTTTTAAAGGCTACACTTCCTACCAGGGTATTTTTCACATCCGTTCTTCTCCCTGCAGTTGGGTAAATGGTATCTGCAAAATCAAAATGTAAATTTGGTGCAAGTCCACCTTCAGGCGAGGCTTCATACTCAACTTTAAAGTAATCAAGTTGATAAGGTGTTACGGTTATTGCATCTTTATTTTGAAGCGAAAGTTTTATAAAGCGATAGTTGGCAGCATTTAATCCACTAATATCAAAATCCTGTTGGGTTGCATTTAAGCTGTATGCTAAACTATCTGTACCGCTATTGGTTAACGCATAAACGTTTAAAATAACCTGGTCGTTACCGGCTTCTACGCTACTGCCGGCCCACTTAACTTTCTTCCAGCCTTTTGCAGGGCCATAATTTTTAGAGGTAATAGTACCCAAAGTATCGGGGCTTAAACAATCCACATCAAGTGTAATGCGGTCGTTAATACCCTGGCTCATTTTATATTTAGGAACAAAGCTGGTGTCGTTCTTTTTATATACAAATGAGAAGGTGCGCGCCTTGTAAAAGGAATCGATCATAGCAAAACCTGCGCTTTTTAAACGATGGTACACACTGTTACCCGAACCATAAACTGCCGTATCTGAACTCCATTTTGGTGCATATGTATTAGCATTATTGTCAGCGCTTGAAATAGTTCTGACCACAACATAATATCCTTTAGGAATGATATCCATAAACTGCATGGCTCTGCGGCGGCTGGCACTATCAGTTGTTTTATATTCAAAATTGTATTGGCGTGTTATTGCACAATCCGATGGACCGCTTCCATATAATCCCACACCACCGGTAGTTAAGTTTTTCCAGGGTTCAAATGTTATTGGGTTAAAAACATTAAACTGTAAAACAGGTCCATCGCAGGCACTTGCAATAATCTGGTCGCCATTAACGGTTACACTAAAATGCGAATCTTCCAGGCCGCTGGTTGGATAAATGGAGTTTACAATAAACAGGTTATTCTTATGGTTGGTAAACTTGAATTTGCGGTCGGATGAGTCGATGTATATTTTATTTAACGAGGCATCAACATGCTGGAAATAATGCGATTGCTCAAAACCCACTACCGAGCCCTGCTCATACCTGAAAGAAGATTTTTGCCAGTGCTTTCCAATACTGTCAAGGGAAATTCTCCAGTAATAAACTTTGTTGTTTAGTAAAGTAATAGTGGGATCAAACTCAATTACCCCGCCTTTGCTTGCAACGGTTTTTGATTTTAAAATGGGTGAATTAAACAATTCTGTTGTATCTACCTGTATTATATAGGCTTTGTTTTCGCTTAAAGGATTTACAGTGGATGCACTGAATTTAAAATCGGTAGTATTAACAATTGAATTATTATAAGGGAATATAGGCCTGATTTCATCCTCCGAAATAAGAATTTCTTTAGTAGCTGAATTGTTGTCTTTGGTTAATTCATTTGCCTGATTAGCATAATCAATAGTGGCGATAAGTTTATTTATTCCCTGGTCCTTAATCCCCATTATTTTAACCTCTACAATAACTGAATCTACCAGGTCTAATGGCGCCAGTTTTTTTGTTACAAGGGTAACAATCTCGCCATTAGCATATTGCCTGTTTAATTTAAATCCAACGGAATCTGTTGTTGAACGGCCCAGGTTATACACTTTTACTTTTACGTTAAAGCTTGTGTCGGCTACAGAAATAAAAGACGGCGAAACTTGAATTTGCGGTTCCTCTACAGCATAATCCGGAAGGTAATTCGCATTTAATTTTACTGCCGGGTCGCCATTAAAAGCAAATTGTTCAGCATGAACCCTGCTAAAAAAATCGGTGGGGCCGGTTGACTTTAAAGCTGCCCTTATGCCTTCCTGTAAAGCAACTCCCACAGGCTTGTTATAGTAGGTTTTTGCAAAAGCTTTGTAAAACTGGTTGGTAAAAATATCAAGGTAATTTACTACACCAAAATGGGTGGTGGCCAAATAGCCAATAGCACCACGCTGGGGGGCAAGAATAAATTTTTCGGAAATGGTGCTGGTATTATTAAACCGGTTGGTTTCAAAATCAAAATTATTACCGGCATTACAACCATTTGCAATAAATACCGGGTATTTAAACTGGTTATTATAGGATTCAGGATTGTCGAGATTAAAGTCCAGGCTGGTTGAAGAGGAGTGACCAAAATAGGTAATTAATGAAGCCCCTTTTTCGTACACATTTTTAAACGATTGTACCGCTTGTGTGTAACCGGCGGGGTCTGCATTCTTGCTAAAATTGGTAACATT
>JBBSJX010000260.1:0-6060 GCA_038256825.1 Chitinophagales bacterium | reverse complement strand
CACAAAAATGCACGAAGGTTCACGAAGGTTTTTTTTGTGAAACCTGGTGGTTTATTTTATCAACCCTTTAATTGTTTACTTTGCTCAGTAAGGTTATGAAAGTACAAGTGAGTGACACAACCGGAGCTTCATAGCAGCACTGCACCCTGTTCCCAAAAACCTATCTTAGCAATCCTTATAACCGCTGGTTAAAAACTATTCGGTTTATTTGCTGTATTGTAATAATCTGATCAAATACTTATTTATGGAATTGAATGCCGATATAAAAAAACTGGAACGTCGTTTTGTTCCCCTTGATTTTGTGGTGACCGACTGGGCTGCCCTGGAACCTTTTTTTAAGGACTTGACCGAGCGCCCCATTAACAACAAAGCCGACCTGGAACAATGGATGAAAGACATAAGCGAAGTGGAGGCCGTAGTGAGCGAAGATGCCTGCTGGCGCCAGATACGGATGACCTGCGATACCACCGATAAAGTTTTAGAACAAGCTTTCGGCTTTTTTTGCATGGAAATTCAACCCAAACTGCAACCCTATGCTGACCAGTTAAACCGCAAACTGATTGACTCTCCTTTTACATTGGAGCTGGACGAACAACAATATTTTACCTATCTGCGAAATGTGCGCAAAAGCATTGACCTGTTTAGAGAGGCCAACATTCCATTGCAGTCGGAGCTGAGTGTTATGCAACAGCAGTTCGGGCAGATCTCCGGTAAAATGACCGTGGAAGTTAAGGGGCAGCAATACACCTTGCAACAGGCCGCCAAGTTTTTGGAAAACCACGACCGCAGCCTGCGCGAGGAAGTGTACCGCAAAATAAACGAGCGGCGTTTGCAGGATAAAGATCAACTGGATACTTTATACACCCAGTTGATTACCAAAAGACACCAGGTGGCTTTAAATGCCGGTTTTGAAAATTACCGGGATTACAAATTTGCTGAGTTAGGCCGTTTTGATTACACCAAAGAAGACTGCTTTAAATTTCATGAGGCTGTAAAATTGCACGTGCTGCCCCTGGTTGAAAAAATAAACAACCGCAAGAAGGAAAAGCTGGGCCTGGATACCCTGCGCCCCTGGGATACGGAAGCCGAACCAGAAGGGGTGCAACCGCTGAACCCGTTTAAAACAAGTGAAGAGTTAACTGAAAAAACCATAGAATGCTTTAACGAGCTGAACCCGTTTTTTGCGGACTGTCTGCGTAAGATGCGTGAGATTGGTCACCTTGACCTGGAAAGCAGGATGGGCAAAGCGCCGGGAGGATATAATTGTCCGCTGGCCGAAAGCGGCGCCCCTTTCATATTTATGAATGCCGCCGGTCAAATGCACGATGTAACTACCATGGTTCACGAAGGCGGGCATGCCATCCATTCGTTTTTGGCACACCCATTAAAGTTGAGTGCCTTTAAAGAATATCCTATGGAAATTGCCGAAGTTGCCAGCATGGCTATGGAGCTTTTTAGCATGGATCACTGGCAGGTGTTTTTTGAAAATGAAAACGATTTACAGCGCGCCAAAGAACACCAGTTAGAGCGCACCATCAGCATTTTTCCGTGGATTGCAATCATCGATAAATTTCAACATTGGGTGTACGAAAACCCCACCCATACCGTTGACGAAAGAACTGGGAAATGGATGGAAATTCTGGAAGCGTTTTCCACGGGTTCGGTTGATTTTAGTGGGCTGGACGAATACCGTAAAATTGGCTGGCAGCGCCAACTGCATTTGTTTGAAGTGCCCTTTTACTACATTGAATACGGCATTGCCCAGTTAGGCGCTATTGGTATGTGGCAGCAATACAAACAAAACAAAAACGAGGCGCTTCATAATTACATGAAAGCCCTTAGCCTGGGTGGTACCCAAACCCTTCCGGCGCTGTACGAGGCTGCAGGTTTAAAATTTGATTTATCGCCAGAGCATATTAAAACCTTAATGGAGTTTGTTGATAAAGAAATGGAGGCTGTTTAGGATAACCAATTTTTATAATGAAAAAGCCACCCATCAGAGGTGGCTTTTTTATTTCAGTTACAGTATAGAATTAACCCTGAAATGTGTCACACTTATTTTCCATTCCCTTTCCTACTGAATTATGACTACTCCTTTAATTTTTGAAAATAGCTTTCTTAAAATGTGTTCGTAATACACTAAATAACCTATACTTAACCAATTCATCTCAATGTTTTTAACCCACAGAAGATGCTTTATAAATCTTATACAAAATGTATTGTTAAATTATTATTTGCATGTAATTTGAAGTTTAAAACTTGCTCAAATGAAAAAGAAATTACTCTTGATTTTTTCAATGTTGACCATTGCCTCCCGGCTTTTTGCCCAGGGTACCGATGCCAGTATTGAAGTTGCGGTAACCGACCCAACCAAGCTGCCTGTACAAGGCGCAACCATAAGCCTTTTAAATGCTTCAACCGGTTTTACCACAACCGGAGCCTCCCAAAAAAACGGCATGTTCAGGTTTGAACAATTACCCCTTGGTGGTCCTTACAAAATAACGGTAACCTATGTTGGCTTTCAGCCTCAGGTTAAAGATGGTTATACCCTTAACCAGGGTAGTAACCTCACAGTTGCCTTCCCCCTTTCAAATCAGGCAGCACAATTACAGGAAGTAACTGTTTTTGCAAACGAATTTAAAAACCGCAATGAGCGTTTAGGTCGCTCCACTTTGATTAGCGCCAAAGAAATTCAAAGGCTACCCTCCACTAACCGAAATTTTGCCAATCTTGCCCAACTTTCACCAATGGTAGGTAACGGATTTAATGTCGGCGGACTCAATAGCCGTAACGATGCGTTTACCGTTGATGGGGTTACTGCAAAAGAATCATCTTTTGGCGGACCTGACCAGCTACCTTACACTTTTTCAATTGAAGCCCTTCGCGAATTTGAAGTGGTAACCAACTCTTATGATGTTTCCGAAGGCAGATCGTTGGGTGGTGGTATAAAGGGGGTAACAAAATCGGGTACCAACGAATTTCATGGAAGTGTTTTCAGGTATTTTTGGGACAACCGTTTAGGCGCTAATACCGATTTGTTAGGCCGTAAAGTTATTAACGATACCAAGCAACAAAGTGGTTTTACTTTGGGCGGACCGATCGTTAAAAATAAAATGCACTTTTTTATTGCATACGATGGTGAAAGATTACAGGAAGCTTATGATTTATGGAACCAGAGCGTTACGCCTGGTATTGTACAAAACAACCGCGGACAACAGGCTACCCAGGCTAATTTAGACCGGGCTGTGAATATATTACAAAGCAAATACGGAGTGTCTAATACACAGCAATATGGATTTTTTACGCGCAAAAATAAACTCAACACCTATTTTGGTAAAATAGATTGGCAGATCAATTCTAAAAACAAACTGACCTTTCGCTACAACCAATCTGATTATGTTTTACCCAATAATAACAACAGCGATATTGGCGCATATGGCATTCACGATGCCGGCTACGACTTTATTGTAAAAGGCAAAAATGTATTGTTAGCCCTACGTTCGCAGTTACGCAACAACGTTTCCAACGATTTTAAACTCGGCTATTATTTTAATACCCGCCAAAATGCCATTAATACAGCAGAGCATCCACAATTATGGATCAATATGCAATCGACTATTAATGGAGCTACCCAGAATGCCGTACTGGTGGGACGTTACAACCGTTGGACACCCGAAATCCAGGAGAACTCCATCATCTCCATAAACAACGATGTTTACCTAAACAAGGGTAAATTCAATTTTGTTTTTGGTACCCAAAACACCCTCACCAAATCGAGTGGCATATATACCCACGATACCAAAGGACGTTTTGACTTTAACAGCCTCGACGCATTGGATGCTATGCAACCCTCGCGCTACACACGTAAGTTTACCAACCCCGGGCAGGAACTGCGCGATCCACTGGATGCCGACCTTGCCGAGTTATCGGTGTACGCCCAGGCAACTACCAACATCAAACCTAACTTAAAAGTATCGGCCGGTTTACGCTACGATGTGGCCTTGTTTTTTACCGCCCCCGCCTACAACGAAACATTATTTAAGGAGTTAGGCTACCGCAACGATGTAAAGCCTAAAGACCTTAATAACGTTCAGCCCCGCATTAATTTTAACTGGGATATTAAAGGAAACCAGCAGGATATTTTAGATGGAGGTTTTGGATTTTTTGCCGGTCAGATGGTTACCCGGCCTTATATCTATGCCCTGATAGATAATGGTATCCGCTTTACCGGTATTGATATTACGGGTAGAGATGGTTTTGTAATTAACCCGGCTACCAACGATTATTTAATTAAAAACGGAGAAAAGGTTCCGATGCCCCGCCCCGATTATAATAGTTATAACAAAGACTACAATACTATTCCCGGAAACGGTTATACCAGCTCCCAATTATTTGGCGCAGGCAACCAGGCGCAGGTAGTTCGTTTTGTTGATGAGAACCTGCAATTGCCCAACTCGTTTAAAGCTCACCTGAGTTATCACCACTACTTTACCGATTGGTTAAGGGCGGGAGCCACTGCTTATTATTTACATACAAGTAATATGTTGACAATGGCCAATGCCAATTTAACTTCAAAAGTGGCATTTAATTTACAAGGCGAAGGGGGCCGCGAAGTGTATACACCACTGGATAAAATGAAGAGCAACGCGGCCGATTTTAACCAGGCAAAACGTTCCCCCCAATTTACCGATGCCCTTATTTATACAAATGGGTATTCTACACAATCGCGTGGGTTTATATTAGATGCAGCCATCAAATTACCTAAAGAAGGTAGTGTAAGTATGAGTTATACCCGTGCAAAAGCCCAGGGTGCCGAAAACTTCCGCAACGAGGATGATCAGCGCTTTGTAGGTGTTTCGTACTACGATAATTACAACTTCATAAATAATGCACATTCGCCCAACGATTTTCGCCAAAAAATCCTTGTGAACGTTTCCAGTCCTAAAGTAGGTGGCTTTACATTTGGCGCCTTTTTAAACATGGTTGAAATGGGTCGCTTTTCAGCTATTATTAGCCCACGCGAAGTAATGGGAACCAACATCCGCGATCTTAATGGAAATACAGCTTATATTTTTGATCCAAACAATCCCGCGACCGCCGATTACCAGGGCGATAAATTTGTTACCGACCTGAAGTATGTTTTAGATAACGCCGGTCCTGCAGCACAAAAATACCTCAGGGAAAATATGGGACAGTATGCCGAACCTTATGGTGGTTTAATGGGTTGGCGCACCTCGTTAAATGCACGTATCACCAACGATATTCCATTATATAAAAACCAAAGGTTACAAATTAATATCGACGTGTTTAACGTACTCAACCTTATTGATAAAGAAAAAGGTGGTTTCTGGAATTACCCGTTCCAGGAGTTGTACAAAGTAAACAGCTTTAATCCAACCCGTAAAAGCTACCAGTACGAAATTAACCGAAACTATGGCCAGCGCCGTAAAGAAGGTAATGGTTTCATTATCATGTTTGGTATGAAGTATGTTTTTTAAAACCAGCTAATTCTAATAAAGTTCAAAGCCCTCAGCCATACCGGTTGAGGGTTTTGTTTTTTTTGTGGTAACCGGCAGTTGATTTTCATAGCAGTATTGTTGTAGCCTGACCGACTACCGGCGGTTCACTCACTTGTACCGCAAACCTGTGAGCAACTTTAGCCAAGCAGATCCGTAATACCAGTGAACACCGTACAGTTAAGCTGTACCCTCGGGGTTGTGGGCAATGTTAAGTTAAGCGGTACCGTTATGCCGAATTTATTTCGGCATCTCCTGAAAAAGTTTTTTTTCAACCGTCCTCATAAAATAGCGTTTAGAAAATGAAGGAAGTATGTTGTAGTCATGCCGAATTTATTTCGGCATCCCCTGGATAAAATGCAAATGACATTGCGGGCTAATTGCAAAAGTTTCTCTTTACTTTTTTTTGTGGAAAAAAAAGTAACAAAAAAAGCCAGTCGGGAATGATAACAGCCCATTCCCGACAAGTGCCTTGATTAAACTTTTGAATTACTGTGGTGAAGAACAGTAGGGCTATGATGACGTTGACTGATGGATAAGTTTT
>JBBSJX010000259.1:0-6095 GCA_038256825.1 Chitinophagales bacterium | reverse complement strand
TTTTAAGACTGCCTTGAAACCCTTGATGGATATGGCGTTTATTTACTAGCGGAATCGCTGACTACTGGTTAAAAGGGTATAGAGCTGTTTGATTAAAGATTATTTTATTACCTGCATTTAATAATAATGAATTATTTGTTGTTCAAATTGCTATCGGAACTCACTTGTACAATGTTCACTTTAATTCCGCAGAACAAAATTTACTATCGTTTTTAATATTTATAATTTTATTGATAACCGGCCTCAGCTTTTTTATTAACGATACTTATACCACGATCCTGTATTGAATAAAAGGACTTCTTCACTTTCCTTAATCCAGTATTTGTATAATAATTTTTGCATGGCAACATATGTAGCGCTTCCTTCGGGTGATAATAAAAATCCTTCCTTAGTAGCGATGTTGCTTATGCCTTTGGTTATATCTTCTTCGCTTGTAGTTATTACCGTTCCATTACTTTCTTTAATTACATCCATCATTAAATCCTTTGCAAAAGGAAAAGGTACTGCCAGCCCATAAGCTAATGAAGGTTGCGGATTAAAATCACTTCCTATTTTTCCATCATTATACATTTGTAACATAGGGTCGCAATTGCTGCTTTGAACAATGACCATCCTTGGTAAAGGCCCTTCAATCCAACCAAGGTTTTTCATTTCCTTAAAAGCCTTCCACATTCCAATTAAACCGGTTCCTCCCCCGGTAGGATAGATGATAACATCCGGTAACTTCCAGTTAAGCTGTTCGGCAATTTCATAGCCCAGTGTTTTTTTCCCCTCCAGCCGGTAGGGTTCTTTCATTGTTGACATATCGAAGTATCCATGTTCTTCGGATAGTTGTTTTGCCAGTTTACCACATTTGTCAATTAATCCGTCAAGCAATATTAATTCCGCTCCAAAAAGCCTGCATTCTTCTTTCAGGGTTTCTGTTGTATGGCGCGGCATTATAACGGTAGCATTAATACCAGCTTTGGCACAATAAGCCGATAGGGCACCACCGGCATTTCCTGCTGTTGGTATTACCACATTTGTTATACCAAATTCCTTAGCTTTTGAAATGGCCATGCTGATACCCCGTGCTTTAAAAGAACCTGTGGGGTTCACACTTTCATCTTTCATCAAAATTTTGTTGATGCCGTTTTCAGAAGCCAGTTTTTTTAGTTTGTGAATAGGGGTCCAACCTTCGCCCAGGGAAACAATATTTTTTTTATCAAAAACAGGAAGCACCTCCTGGTATCGCCACATGTTTAGTGGCCTGTTTTTAAATACTTCTTTTGATAGTGGATCATTTTGGTAAGCAGTAATTAAAGGTTGATTACAGCAGGTTGCAAATGATTGAATGGAGTGTATATCGTATTTTTTTTTACAGTTTGGGCATGCTAAATAAATAGCCCTTGATGTAGTTTCTTTTGTCGTAAGCATGCAGTAAAATTAATCTACTGCCATAACTTATCGTATGGTAATTGGTTATATGCTATAGCTCCTGGTTATAGATGTCCCTTGCAAATACGATTAAGCTTTTACTTAATTCGTTAACAGGTTCTCCTTTCCGTTGAATAAAATAAAAGTTTCGCTGAATTTCCAACCCTTTAATATTGATTTCAGTCAATTCGCCGTTTTTAAGTTCCTTTATTACGGAGCGTTTGGGAAGAAAGCCGAGGCAATTGGACTCAATCAAAAAATTCTTTAAGGCTTCGGTACCACCCATTCTCACTTTTACATTCAGGTTGTTTAATGATAAGTTTGCTTTTTTAAGGCTTTGAAGTAAAGCCGCCAGGGTACCACTTCCTTTTTCGCGTAAAACGATGGGCATGTTTTGCAACTCATCAATATTATAAGCCTTCTTTTTTGTTATATAACTTTTTGAACTACAAACTGCCAAAACTTTATCCGTAATAAAGGGGGAAGAAGTTACCAGTTTGGACTTGATAGGACCTTCAATAATGCCTAAATTTATTTCCTGGTTTAATAATGCTTCTAATACAATTTCGGAATTCCTGTTTAAAACATTGATTTCAACCTGGGGAAACCTTTTATGAAAAGCTGATAAAATACGTGGAAGTATATATAAAGCCACAGTAGTGCTGGCTCCAAGTTTTAAAATGCCTTTTGCCTGTAACTTATCGTTCAGGTACGAAATTTCAAAATCAGTTTGCTCCTGTATGTTTTTTACTTCCAGTAGTTTTTCATATAAAAGGGCACCAATTGATGTTAGCTGAACTTTAGCCCCCTGCCTGTCGAACAACCTTGCCTGGTAATCTTCCTCAAGTGATTTTATGCTTTTACTTATAGCAGGCTGCGACAGATACAATACAACACTGGCTTTGGTAAAACTTTTTTGTGCTGCTACCTCCAGAAAAATAAGGTGTTTTGATGATAGCATCGTAGTACTGCATTAATCCAATGAATAATAAAATGGGATTTATTAAGACCCCCTATATGTTGAATAACCAAAAGGATTTAGCAAAAGCGGAACATGGTAATGTTCGGTTCCTGCTATTTCAAAAACAATTTCAACATAGGGGTAAAAAGTTTCCATACGGAGTTTGTCAAAATAATCCTTTGTTTCGAACCGTAGTTTGTAAATAGCGGGTTGCAGGGGATCATTTGATGTTAAAAGGCGGGGCAAGCGACCGTCTACATTGGTTTTGCCTCTACCTATTTCGGTCCATTCATCATTACCTCCAAGGTAAAGAACAATGGTAACATCCCGGGCGGGTTTGCCCAAAGTGGTGTCTAAAATATGTGTTGTAACCTGGCTCATGATAATAATTTTTGTAAGCGCAATTGGGTAATTTTATTTTGCTCTTCCATAGCAATATTAATCTCATCTTCCTGGCTGTTGAGTAACCGCAATGTTAGCATGCTTAGCATTTCCTCGGCCGACTTACCGGTAGCACAAACAATAAAAATATATCCAAAACGCTCTTCATAAAGTTGATTGTTTGTTTTTAATGCTTCTAAAACCTGGTCGGATGTATGTTGAACACTTGATTGTTCGCCTTCGGCCCATTGACTGGTACTCGCAAATTTTTCTTTTAACGATTGAACATCTCCAATTTTTGGATGGTGGGTAAACGCTTCTTTCCAATCTTCTTCAGTGCAGCCATCCCAAATTTCCTCTGCTTTATTAAACAGGTTTTGCTGGCTTGAGACAGGAAAAACTGAAACCATGTTTTCTACCCAGTTTGATGATCCGCAACACCTTGTCAACGCTTGTTTTAATTCACTTTCCGAAAGTGAATTTAATTCTGTAAGGGTCATAAATTGGTTTTATTATTGGATGGTGATTGATTATTTATATAGAATTTGGATTTTGTATTTTGCCGTTATTAAGTTAATCATTTTTGCAGAAATGTTAATTTCTTCCTGTTTTGATTTTAAACAACATTGTTATGCTGTGCAAGTGAGTGAACCGCCAAGTCGGTCAAGCTACAACGATGTTGAATGTGTATATAAAAGTTGGGAACATAAAAATTAAATTAAAGTGGGAAAGCGGTTCACATTTTTATAGTAAATATAAACTGCCGGCTCCTTACCCATAGCTGTAAACCACTGCTGGCAATAAGGCGCCATCCATATTGAATCGCCGGCTTTTACCGGGTACCATTTCTGGTCGAGCATATAAATACCCTGGCCCTGCAAATACAATAAACCATGTTCCATAATGTGTGTTTCAACCATGGGCAAATGTCCGCCAGAGTCGTAAGTGAAAATATTTACGGCCATATCGAACGAAAAATCTGCCGGAAGCAAAACCTGCAGACGTAATGCGGGATCATCTAAATAGCTTGGCCCTTCTACTGTGGCTGCATCGCCAAACATCACTCCGGGTACATCATAACCGGCCAGAGGTTCGTACTCCTTATGAAACGTGAGGATTTTTGTGCCTTCGCTAATGTTTTCAAACGAGTAGTTGCAATTAATAGGAACATATACAAAATGACCTTTTGAGAGTGGTTTTGTTTCATCGTTTACTTTCGCTTCCGCCGATCCATCTATTATGTAAAAGAAAACCTGGGATTGTTTTGTAACACCTTGCAAGCGACAATTTTGTTGTGCAGTTATAATAGTTTGACAAAGGTTTGCACCCATAGCCTCGTTAATAATTACGTTTACAATGCAATTGCTCCAACCGGGAAGGCTGCTGTTTATATAACCATCGGGGCAAATTAAAGCGTGGTTCGATTTTACTACTGATCGTGTTAAAGCAGATATTTCCATATTATTCCTGGTTATGATAATTTATTAAATTTTGAATGAATAAATCCGAAACTTTTGCGGCGCTTGCAATGTCTTTTATTTCTACCGCCTCCAGCGGGTTATGACTAATACCTTTAAAACATTTTACAAACATCATAGCCACCGGCGCTACTTCCGCAATGGTAACGGCATCGTGCCCTGCACCACTGGTTAATTGGGTTACGTTAAAACCGGCGGCAGTTATAGCCCTGGAAAGCATAAAGTTTAAATGATAATCGCATTTAATAGGAAGGGCCTGCTGAATGGGGTTAATCTCTATACTAATATTGCGGCTAAGGCTAATTTCGTTGAGGAGGGAGTTTATACCGGTCCATGCCATTTCAAGGTCATCTTCCGATTCGCTTCTTAAATCCAGGCTGCAAATTACATTGCCGGGTATTACATTACTGGCCTGGTTTAATACATCAATTTTACCAATTGTAGCAACCACTTTAGGATGAGCCTTTGCAAAATTTTCAATTGCCAGTATGCTTTCTGCAGCACAACAAAGTGCGTCTCTCCGCATATTCATAGGTACCGTTCCTGCATGACCGGCTACTCCTGTATAAAGTATAGATGCGCGGTATTGCCCGGCAATCCCCGAAACAATTGCTAATGGAATACCCGACTCATACAATATAGGCCCTTGTTCTATATGGATTTCAAAATATCCCAGCCAATCTTTTTCGGCAATAGCATCTTTTTTTAAAAGATCGGCGTTTCCTCCAACTGTTTTAATAGCATCCCGCAATGATATTCCCTGAGCGTCTGTTTTCTCCAGCACGCTTTCATCAAATTTTCCGGCAACCACTTTGCTGCCAAGGTAGGTTGTATGAAACCTTACACCTTCTTCATCGCAAAAAGCAATCAGCTCAATATTAAACGGAAGGGGCAGGTTGGTTTGTTGTAGGGTTTCAATAATATCCAAACCCATCATAATACCCAATGGGCCGTCAAACATTCCGGCGTTCACCACTGTGTCGATATGCGAACCAATAACCAATGTTTTTAAACCAGCCTCTTTACCATTAAATCTTCCCCTAACATTGCCAATATGATCCATCCATGTTTCCAGGCCCGCCTCCTTAAACCATTCCAATAATTTATTACACCCTTGTATGTAAGCGGGTGTTCCATATATTCTGGATATGCCTATTTCCACATCGCTACATAAGGACAGCTCAATTACTCTCGACATAATTTTTTCAGCCCTTAATTCGTAGTCTCTATCCTCTAACAGGTTCTCAGTCATTACTTTTAATTTGATACAGGCATTATATCACTTTGCATCCCCGGTTGTGTCACTCCCTTGTACCGCATCTTTTCATGGCGGCTAAGGTTAAATTGTAAAAGGCTCAATTAATTTGAACGGTGCAATTTATTTACATTTTGAGTGGTTATGATTTTTCCACTATTTAATTTCACAAAATTTCCATTTTCAAAAACAGGTACACCGGCAATAAAAGTTTTTTCAACTGTACCATATAGCACTTCGTTCATATATGGTGTTATGGTGTGCTTATGATGGATCATTTCGGGGATAACAGTAAAATGACTTTCCGGGTTCCATACTACTAAATCAGCATCAAATCCACGGGCAATTTTTCCTTTACTATTTTGTTGGCCAATTAATTTTGCGGGCATTTCACAAAGCCATTTGGCCATATCCGTAATTTCAGCACCATGTTTTTTAGCGGCAGTCCACAATACAGGTAATGCAAATTGTATCGAGGCAATACCGCCCCAGGCTTTACTAAAATCACCTGAACTTATTTCTTTTAGATTAGGGGTAGCAGGGGAGTGGTCGGTTGCTACAAAATCAATAATTCCAGATTTTAGTGCTTCCATTAAAAGTTTTT
>JBBSJX010000258.1:0-6117 GCA_038256825.1 Chitinophagales bacterium | reverse complement strand
TTACTAACTATGATTTAATCGCAGTAAAAATCATTAAATAAACGCAGTTTACGATCTTTTAGTTTAAAGTAATTAAATCCACTGTTTAATTTCCTGAGTTTCAATACCTTTTTAAAAAGGCCATGGGCGTTCATAACTCGTGTAAACAACAGTGTGGTTCTACTGCTACCTTAGGTAAACATGTTGCTTTGACAAACTGCCTTTGAACCGGGTGTGGTTCTTCTACTATTTTACGTAAGCATGTTGCTATGAAAAACTGCCTTTGAACCGCGTGGCAACAACTGCTGCTATCTAAACTAAAGCCGGCTACCAAATTTTCCTCTTCCCCTGCTAAACATGTATTGAGGAAACATCCTCCCCTATCTTTGTTTTTAATAAAATGACCATATGAATATTGAGTTTAATAAAAACGAGGATATAATGAAACAGGCGGTAAGCCAGGTAAACCAATATTTTGAAAAGATAAAATTAGGAGGCGGTGCAAAAGCCAATGCCAAACAAAAACAAAAAAATAAATTAACCGCCAGGGAGCGTGTTGCTTACCTGGTAGATGACGATAACGGGTTTATTGAAATTGCCGCTTTTGCCGGTTACGAAATGTACGAGGAACAAGGCGGTTGCCCCGGTGGCGGCACGGTGGGTGGTTTAGGTTATGTAAGCGGCAGGCAATGTGTTATTATGGCGAACGATCAAACCGTAAAAGCGGGTGCCTGGTTCCCTATAACCGGAAAAAAGAATTTACGCTTGCAGGAAATTGCAATGGAGAATAACCTGCCCGTAATTTACCTGGTGGATAGCGCCGGGGTGTTTTTACCTATGCAGGACGAAATTTTTCCTGACAAAGAACATTTTGGCCGGGTGTTTCGCAACAATGCACGCATGAGTGCTATGGGTATTACACAGATTGCAGCCGTAATGGGAGCCTGTGTTGCCGGAGGTGCCTACCTGCCCATTATGAGCGATGAAACCTTAATGGTAGAAGGCAATGGCAGTATTTACCTTGCCGGGCCTTACCTGGTAAAGGCCGCTATTGGCGAAGAAGCAGATACCGAAGTTTTAGGTGGGGCCGATACACACAATGCCATCAGCGGTATTGCCGATTATAAATTTAAAACGGAAGAAGATTGCCTGGATCACATTAAAAGTTTGATAGGTAAACTAGGAGCAAATAAAAAGGCAGGTTTTAACAGGGTAACCCCCGTAGCACCTAAAAAAAATCCGGAGGAGATGTATGGCATTTTACCCGTAGGCAATGTGAAGCCTTACAATATGCTTGAAATTATTGAACGCATTGTTGACAACAGCGAATTTGAACAGTTTAAAGCCGAATATGGCAAAACAATCCTTTGCGGCTATGCCCGGGTGGATGGTTGGGCAGTAGGTATTGTAGCCAACCAACGGCTGGTTATAAAAACAAAGAAAGGCGAAATGCAATTGGGTGGGGTAATTTATAACGATAGTGCCGATAAAGCTGCCCGCTTTATTATGAACTGCAATCAAAAAAAGATACCCCTTGTATTTTTGCAGGATGTTACCGGCTTTATGGTAGGCAGTCGTAGTGAGCATTCTGGTATTATAAAAGACGGGGCTAAAATGGTGAATGCCGTTGCCAATTCGGTGGTGCCAAAAATTACCATTGTGGTAGGCAACAGCTATGGCGCGGGCAACTATGCCATGTGCGGCAAGGCGTATGATCCACGTTTTATTTATGCCTGGCCCAGCGCAAAAATTGCGGTTATGGGTGGTGAGCAGGCTGCAAAAACCATGTTGCAAATACAGGTGAGCAATATGAAGGGGAAAGGAAAAGAGGTTACACCCGAAGAAGAGGACAAACTATTGAACGAGTTAAAAGACAAATACGAAAAACAAACCTCCCCTTTTTATGCTGCTGCACGTATTTGGGTAGATGCCATTATCGACCCCGTGGACACCCGCAAACATATTTCGGAAGGGATAGCTGCGGCCAATAATAATCCCGATATCCAGGATTTTAAATTGGGCGTTTTTCAGGTTTAGATATTCATTATTAAAAGCAAATGGTTGCTACGTATAATTTTTAATATTTTGTACCGGGCAATTTATTGCTATTAAGCTTTTCTTGCGTCGCACTCTTGTACTGCATATCCAGGAGCAACACCCACAATAATTACTATCAAAACTTTTAAAATAATACCATCATGATTATTTACCAGGTAGATGCCTTTACCAACAAAATGTTTGGGGGTAACCCTGCAGCAATTTGCCCGCTTACTGAATGGCTGGATGATGCACTGATGCAACAACTGGCAGCCGAAAATAATTTAAGTGAAACGGCCTTTTATGTTTCCACCGGCGAGGGCGAATATAATATCCGCTGGTTTACCCCCGAGTTTGAAATTGATTTGTGTGGCCATGCTACATTAGCCAGCGCCTTTGTTATTTTCCAGGAAAACCTATTATTGGATACCATCAAATTTCAATGTAAAAGTGGCTTGCTCGAAGTAAAACGCAAAGGCGGTTTAATTGAGCTGAACTTTCCCAGCAGGGATCCAAAACCGGTAGCAGAAGTTCCTGAAGCATTGCTAAAGGGCCTGAACATACAACCAACCGAAGTATTAAAATCCAGGGATTATGTACTGGTATATGATAACGAAGAGGACATCCGCAATATGGTTCCGGATTACCGGTTTTTAAACCAGGTAGATGCTATTGGCGTTATTGTTACCGCCCCGGGAAAGGATGTAGATTTCGTATCCCGCTTTTTTGTTCCCAACTCTGTTATTGGCGAAGACCCGGTTACCGGCTCGGCTCATTGTAACCTCATTCCATATTGGAGTAAACGCCTTGGTAAAACAAGCTTAACTGCAAAACAACTATCGGCCCGCGAAGGCACCTTGTATTGCGAGCAGGCAGGCGACAGGGTTTTAATGGCAGGAGAAGGAGTACTATACATGAAAGGAGAATACTACCTGCCAAAGGTTCATTAATACTACAATCATTACTTAAATATTTACGGTTTAAACCAGGTTCATAATGTTAGAAGCAGGTCATCAATTAATAGTGTACACCGACGGAGCCAGCAGGGGAAATCCCGGCCACGGCGGCTATGGTGCTATATTAATGTGGGGTAGTAAGCGCAAAGAATTGTCGGGCGGTTTTAGGTTAACCACCAATAACAGGATGGAATTACTGGCAGTTATAAAAGCTTTGGAAAGCCTGACTAAAAAAGGAATTTCACTCACCGTTTTTACCGATAGTCAATACGTAGTAAAAACAGTGCAATTAAAATGGCTGGACAAATGGATTAAAACCAATTTTGCTGGCGGCAAAAAAAACAAAGATTTATGGATGCATTTCTACCACCTTTCCAAGGATTTTAAAATAGTTTTTAAATGGGTAAAAGGCCATGCTGATAATCCTTTTAATAACCGCTGCGATGAACTGGCTACCCAGGCAGCCGATGGCAGAAATTTACTAATTGATGAGGGGTATGAAAATGAACAGTCTGCTTTAAAAGGAAAAGGATTACTGTAAATGAGAGCCAATAGTTTAATTACTCTTTTACTCTAAAACCAAAATATTGTAAAGCAAGTAAGTATTGGGTAACTTGTATACATGAAGAAGATCGTTAAAAAACACCCCTTGGCCATCCGGTGGTTTCATTGGCTGAACTTTCCTATTCTGGCTATGATGATTTGGAGTGGTTTACTTATTTATTGGGCAAACGATGTTTATAAAATCAGTATCGGCAACACAACAGTTTTCAAATTTTTCCCCAAACAATTTTATACCGCACTTAAAGTGCCCTTTCACCTTGCCGAAGGCATGAACTGGCACTTTGCTTTTATGTGGCTCTTTTTATTCAATGGGCTTTTATACATAATCTTCCTGGCCTTTTCAGGGCAATGGCGGTTTTTGCTACCAAATAAAAATTCGCTAAAGGAAGCGTGGCAGGTTTTATTACACGACCTGCACATTCGAAAATATCATCCACCACAAATAAAATACAATGGTGCCCAGCGGATTGCCTATACTATGGTTATCCTTATGGGTATAGGCTCGTTAATTACCGGCATGGCTATTTACAAACCGGTTCAATTTAAAACCCTAAGCTGGCTTTGCGGAGGATACGAAATGGCAAGGGCAGAACATTTTATTTTAACAATAGCATTTGTACTGTTCTTCCTGGTACATATTTTACAGGTTGCCAAAGCAGGCTGGAACAATTTTCAGGCAATTATAACCGGGTTTGAAATACTTAAGAAACCTCCACAACAAGACAAACATGACCAATAATAAACCCCGGCTTGAAGAAACTACTATAACCAGAAAACAAGTTTGGCTAAAGAGCATTATAGCATTTACTATATTCATTCTGCTTGGGTTGGGAGGATGGCTTGGGTACAACTACATAAACGACCAACCACTTGTAGGTGGCACCCCTAAAACACTCCGCAAAGTTTTACGCTTTAATGAAAAAGTTTTTACTAAAGTGTTCGACACGGCCAACCTGGTTAAAGAATACCCTTTAAGTGCAGCAGCTACAAAGGTGCGTGTAAATGGTAAGGATGGATTGGAAGATTCCGTAGACGTGAATTCCTGGCGGTTACAAGTAATAAGAGCAAAAGGAGATACTTTAAGATTAACCCTGGACGATATAAAAAAACTACCCAAAAAAGATATTGTATTTGACTTTAAATGTATTGAAGGATGGAGCCAGGTTACCCATTGGGCAGGTGTTCCACTAAAAACTTTTATGGATCATTACAATTTGAAAAACCAACAGCAGTTAAAATATGTAGGACTTGAAACACCTAACAAAAAATATTATGTTGGCATTGATATGCCCAGCGCCCTTCAATCGCAGACCTTACTTTGTTACGAAATGAATGGTGCCCCGTTGCCTTTAAACCAGGGCTACCCACTGCGGTTAATCATTCCGGTTAAATATGGTATTAAACATTTAAAACGAATAGGCACCCTGTTTTTTAGTAATGAAAAGCCCCCCGACTTCTGGGCCGAACGAGGATACGATTATTATGCAGGACATTAAAATGTTTAGTGAAGTACTACGTACCCTTGTAAAAGGATACAACCAATACCAAATACCCGTAAACAATCTTGCTACAGGATTACACTTTTTTAAAGTAACCACCCGGTTTGGCTCGGTGAGTAAATCGTTTTATAAAATATAAATCAGCTTATTTTTAAACTAAAAAAGCTTGTGATTTTCACGAGCTTTTTTAATTTGTACATTTTTAGTAGCGGTATTTCTCGCCCCATTTTTCTTTTAAAAATTTGCGTAATTCTATTTCCCTGGCATTATCCTGCGGATCGTAGAATTTTGTTCCGGCAATTTTATCAGGAAGGTATTCCTGCTGTGCAAAATTTCCTTCAAATAAATGGGCATATTTATAACCCTTTCCATAATCCAGGTTCTTCATCAGTTTGGTTGGTGCATTGCGAATGTGTAAAGGCACAGGAAGATCTCCATATTGTTTTACTGCAGCTTGTGCTGCATTAATAGCCTCATAACTGGCATTGCTTTTTACAGAAGATGCTAAATAAGTTACACATTGCGACAGGATGATCCTGCTTTCGGGATAGCCAATTTTATTAACTGCGTCAAAACAGGCATTGGCCAGTAATAAAGCGTTTGCATTGGCATTTCCAACATCCTCGCTGGCAAAAATTACCATACGACGTGCAATAAACTTAACCTCTTGTCCCCCTTCTATCATTCGCGCAAGCCAGTAAACGGCACCATTGGGATCGCTGCCACGCATACTTTTTATAAAGGCTGAAATGATGTCGTAGTGTTGCTCACCTTGTTTATCATAAAGGGCTACCCTCTTTTGGGCAACCTCCATTACCACCGCATCAGTAATAGCGGTATCAGTAATTACATTGGCTACCAGTTCAAAAAGATTTAAAAGCTTACGGGCATCGCCACCCGAAATATTTATCAGGGCTTCTGTTTCTTTTATCCGAAGATTTTTAGAACGAAGCCACTCATCTTTTTGCAAGGCATGCTCAAGAAGATCAACCAAATCATTTTTATCCAATGCTTTTAAAACATATACGTGGCAACGGCTTAATAGTGCTGAATTAACCTCGAAAGATGGATTTTCGGTAGTA
>JBBSJX010000257.1:0-6137 GCA_038256825.1 Chitinophagales bacterium | reverse complement strand
CCACTAAAACTTATAACTATAACCTACACGAATTACCTGACTTTCTAAATAATCGTTACTGGTGTACGAAAAGTTTTGCCCCTGTATTTCCCTTTTTATAACCATGGTATTAAGCAAATCGGTGGCGTTTACAAACAACTCACCTCTTCCATTTTTAATGCTTTTCTTAACGCCCATGTCAAGTGAAAACCGGGATTTTATTTTACCCTGCGGAATAATATCGGGTGCCAGGTAAATGGCAGTTAGCTGGGCATCCACATTTTTAAGAAAACGAAAGGTGTTATTTAATTTAATATTTCCAGAGGTTATGGTTTGTTTATCGGCCGAAAACACATGGATAACCGGGTATTTATTGGTAACACTAAAAGCGTTGATCTGATTTTTATATCCATTCAGGTTCAGGTTAAATGAATACACTTTTGAAACCTGCTGAGCCAACACCACCTCCAGCCCCGAATTAAAACTTTTGTTTACGTTTTGAAAGATGGCATAAATTAAATTACTACCCGGCACCGTGGTGGATATGCGTGTTATGGTACCATTGGCAAATTTGTGGTATGCGGCGGTGTATAAACTTCCGTTATACCAGTTGGTTTTGTAACCAACCTCAATGTTATTGGTGAACTGTGCCTGCAAGGCAGGATTGCCCACCTTAATGATTTCGGCATCGTCGTACTTGGGGAAAATGCGAATGTCTACTTCATTGGGACGGTCTACCCTACGATTATAAAACAGAGATATTTTATTGTCGTCATTTATTTTATAAGCCAATCTAAAATTCGGGAACGGCTGAAAATAATCGTAGCCATCGCTTTTGTACGTGGGGTGATTGGGATTTACCTCGTAATCAATTTTTACATATTCCAAACGCAAGCCCAGTTCTGCTTCCCACTTTTTATTTTCAAACACGTAGTTTTCGTAAATAGCAGGTATCAGTTCTTTATAAGTTGCCTGCCCTCCCGCACTACTATCCAGCACCGAGTTGGCACCCGGCATAAATTGCATATTGGTGGGTATATCTCTTTTCCTGAATTTTAACCCGGTTTCAAACCTTCCATATTTTGAAGGCTTTATATAGTCAATATTAAAATCGTACACCTGCTCATCGCTCAACAATTTAAAAGCATCGGTTCCTTTTGTGGTTGGTAAAAAATTGTCGTAAAAATATTTTTCGTCTTCGCGATGAAAGGTATAGTTAAAGCCCATGTTTAGTAAATGCCCCGCTTCTTTAAAGCGATGCTGATAGCTTGCTGTTGCCATCCAGGTAGTTTTTAGTTCGTCTTCTAAAAACTGCCACAATCTTTTGCGCTGGGTAAGGTTTGCATTAAAAAAAGGTTGGTCGCCACGATCAATAATCTTTTCACTACCAAACAAGCCCGAAACTGTTAGGCTGTTTTGATTATTGAACGAATAATCCAATCCTGTTTTCAGAGTAGTAAAATGGGTGTTCCGGTTTCTTTTTAGCTGTTGATTAATTACTTCACCATCAGTATAGGTACGGGTTACAAATTCGTTTTTGTTCAACGTTTCGGTATACAAATAATCGCCCTGGAAAAAGGCGTTTACTTTGTTTTTTGCATAGTTGAGTGATAAACTGGGATTTATTTTAGGTGTTTGTTTGTACTGTGGCCGGATAGTGGGCAAGTTGGCCCTGCGCTCCCATAACGATCCAAGGCCAGTAGTAAAACCAATTTTACCATTAAAACCCTGCTTTTTATTTTTTTTAGTTATGATATTTAAAATGCCTGCATTTCCATTGGCATCGTACTTAGCAGAAGGGTTGTTAATAATTTCAATTTTTTCGATGGCCGATGCGGGGAGGTTGTCTAATCCACTTTGATTACCAAAACCTGTTAATGCAGTTTGCTTTCCATCAATTAATACCACCACTTTATCACTACCGCGCAGTTGCACCTTACCTTCCGTAACGGTTATTCCCGGTAAATTTTGCATGGCCTGCAAAACCGATCCCCCACTCTGGCTAATGTTATCTTTTAAAGAATACGTTTTTTTATCAAGTTTGTCGCTGATTTCGTTTTGGGTTGCAGTAACCACTACTTCATTTAACTGCGATGATCTTTCATTCAACTCAATGGTTTGAAGATATAGGAACGGAGAAAGATTTCCTACATATAACGATTGGCTTTTAGTAATAAAACCCAATGATGAAAATTCAATTAAATAACTTCCCGGCTTAACTGAGGATAAATTAAACCTCCCATCTTCGCTGGTTGCTGTGCCGCTTATAAATGTACTGTCTTTCTCTGCTTTTAAAACAACACTTGCAAATGGAACTACTGCTTTATTACCGGCCTGTTTAACAATACCCGAAATGGTTACCGTTGTTTGGGCAAAAGATGTTACAAATCCCAGGCAAATTATCACAAAGGCTAAAATCACTTTATTAATCATGAGCAAATATCTTGAGGTTGTACTGCCCCAAATTAAAGTTGATACCGGTTTGGTTTACATAAACAAAAGTGGTTAGGAAATTTTTAACGTTTTACCGGTTGATTCTCAATCATTATAATTAATCAATTTCAATCCAAACGGGAGCATGGTCACTGGTTTTTTCCCATCCACGAACATCCTTATTAACCCCTGCTGCCTTCAATCGGTCCGCTACTTTCGGACTTAATAAAAAATGATCTATTCGTAGCCCTGCATCGCGGCCATATGCATTTCTAAAATAATCATAGAAAGTATATATTGTTTCGGTGGGGTAAATTTTCCTGATCGCGTCGGTCCATCCCTGGTCTGCCAGTTTTTTAAATGCCTCCCTGGTTTCCGGCCTGAACAAGGCATCGTTCACCCAACGCTCAGGTTTATAAACATCCAGTTCAGTAGGCATAACATTAAAATCACCTGCAAGTATAACGGGTTTACCAGAAGCAAACAATTCAGCAGCATGTAAGGTTAACCGGTTAAACCAGCTCAATTTATAATCAAACTTTGGTCCGGGGGCCGGGTTACCATTGGGTAAATAAAGGCCCCCAATAATAATTCCGTTTACCTCTGCCTCAATATACCTGCTTTGTAAATCCTCATCATCGCCAGGTAAACCCCTGCGTATTTCTTTTGGTTGCATTCCCCTGGCAAGAATAGCCACGCCATTCCAGCTTTTTTGCCCATGCCATATAGCCTGGTAACCCGCATCTAAAATTGCCTGTTCAGGAAATTTTTCCTGGGGAGCTTTTAACTCCTGCAAACACACTACATCGGGTGCAGTTTCGTTTAACCAACGTAGTAAAACAGGTAATCTGCCATTAACACCATTAACATTATAAGTAGCTATTTTCATTGACTTGCAATTAATTTAGGTTGAGTAATTTTGACCTTTATGAAGAACTAAAACAAATTTTAGAACCCTGCGTTATTACTGGAATATGAATTAAACAAATCGAATAATAAGCCGGTTCGCGTTAGCTTCAGAACTTTTAACCCCCTTAAAAGTTTCTGGTATGCTGGCAGAACCGGCTATTTTTTTTATGGATTTTGAAAACTTGTTCAGAATAAGTTTAATTAAAATATGAAATAAAAATCATTCCAACTTGTTTTCTGGTCACCCATGTTTTATATGCCTTATAAATAAAAGTTGATCCCTTCCATAAAGTACATTTCAGCATTAATACATCAACCGATAGGAATTGGTGAAGCATTGCAATTTACATTACAAACCACTGCTAGCGTGCATTTAAACCTGTGAAAACGAAGTTGGTTTAAGAAAGGTTCTGGTAATCCGGCTCACAATATTCGCATCTTCATAACCGGGAATGGCTTTAATACGTTTCCATTCGGAATCTGCGCCAAATGCTTTCCAGTTTTTATCGTGTTCCTCCATATCATTAAAGGTTAGCATATAGGTTAAATTGGGGCGCATTTCGCCAATTATAGTTTCACCAAAAAATACAGGAGTAAGCCCAACCCTTTTAAAAATTTCTATTTCCCCCACATTATTAAACATGTCCATTTTCTTTTTCCCGGCAGCTTCACCTGAACTTTCATATCGGCGCAATTCAAAAATTCGGGAGGTAGCCGGGGGAACTTTTATGGTGGGCATTCCTTCAAATGCTTTTAACAGCGAACTTTGTATACGATCGTATGCTGGCTGACCGGCAGGGGCGTTTAAATAAGCAGCGGCTGCTTGCAAATACGTTTTGTTCTGCAATAATTTGTCGTCAATTGTAGTAAACTCCTTCATCGATTTATAAGGAATTACAGCATATAATTTTGTTTGGCCCTCAGGTTTTAACTCTGTAAATACTCCTATATTTTTTATGCCCAGTTTATTTAATGCCGGAATGGCTGCATGTTCAAAATAATCTTCCACTAAATTTTGTTGATCGGTATTTTTTAAGGTATAAACCCTTATTTCGTACCAATCCGCCGTTTTATTTTTAGCATATATTTCTTTATCGTCTGCAGCAAAAACCAGCGACGACAAAGTAGATAATGAGCCAGTTAATATGGACGCTTTTACAAACGATCTTCTCTTCATTATAATTTGTGTTTATGATAATTAAATTAATAACAGACAAATATATTTAGGCGATTCCAGTAATTAAAAAAGGATTTCACTGGTTAATAAAGTTCTCAGCTTAAAGCCATCATAAAAAAACAATCACCAATTATCGTGCATTTCGCTTTGCGATAATTTTTATGTACCGGTCTTTTGTTTATCTATTAAGCAGCCGTTGCGTCGCACTCTTGTACATTTGGTGCCTAACGCAGCAATAAAAAAAATCTTTCCCCATTCTTATCCATAATGCACTTCCACAAAAAAATTTTGCAATAAATTTCATCCACTTTCTTTTTAAAAAAGCCACTTACAACAAAGCCTGAATTTCGCCTGTTAGCTTCTAATCTATTACAACCTAAAAAAAGAATTGCTTAACTTACCTTACTAATTATGCCTTATTTAAATCCGGATTATGAAGCTTTATATTTTATACCTGTTTATTATTTTGCTCCCGGTACCTGTTCTATCGCAAAAAGTGCTTTCCATTAAAATTGATGGTTCAATAAATCCTGCTTCAGCCGCCTTTATTAAAACCGCTATTGATAAGGCCAGCGATCAAAATGCCGAATGTTTACTCATACACCTTAATACTCCTGGTGGACTATTAAAATCAACCCGGGTTATTGTTGGCGACATTTTAGAATCACCTGTTCCTGTAATAGTGTATGTTTCGCCGGGAGGTGCGCATGCGGGGTCGGCCGGTGTATTTATAACGATGGCGGCACACATAGCAGTAATGGCTCCTTCTACCAATATTGGCGCTGCCCATCCTGTTAGCACACAGGGGCAAATGGATTCTATAATGAGCGACAAAACCACCAACGATGCAGCAGCCTTTATACGTACCATTGCCCAAAAAAGAAGCCGCAACCTGGAGTGGGCCGAAGAAGCCGTAAGAAAAAGTGTAAGCATTACCGCTACTGAAGCTTTGGATAAAAAAGTTATAGATTTTATTGCGGCTAACGATAAGGAAGTATTGAATAAGATTAATAACAGAACAGTGCAATTGAACACGGAGAGCGTTCAAATAAATACTACAAATGCCTCAATTGAAACACTGGAAATGGGGTTTGGTGAAAACTTTCTAAACATGATCAGCGATCCAAATATTGCATACATTTTAATGATGTTGGGATTTTATGGTTTGCTGTTTGAATTATACAGTCCCGGCGCCATAGCACCGGGAGTAATTGGAGGTATTTGTCTAATACTGGCTTTTTACTCTATGCATACCTTGCCCTTAAATTATGCAGGGATTGCATTGATTGTATTATCTATCATTCTTTTTATTTTGGAAATTAAAATTGTAAGCCATGGAATTTTAGGTATAGGCGGGGTGATTGCCATGGCGCTTGGCTCCATGATGTTAATTAAAAACGAATCTGCTTTGGAATTTATGCGTATTTCAAAAACCGTAATTATTGCAACAACTTTAATGTCTGCCCTGTTTTTCTTTTTTCTGATTGCATTGGCGGTTAGGGTACAAAAATCAAAACCAGTGTCGGGTGTTGAAGGTATTGTTGGCGAAACGGGCGAAGTGTTGGCAATGCTTATGCCACAAGGTACGGTGCGGGTTCATGGAGAAATATGGTCAGCTCAATCCGTTTCAGGAAATATT
>JBBSJX010000256.1:0-6186 GCA_038256825.1 Chitinophagales bacterium | reverse complement strand
ATTGGTACTATAGGAACAACGTCCTTTTATCCTTCTAAAAATTTAGGCGCCTTTGGCGATGGTGGAGCCATATTTTGCAAAGACGAGCAATTGGCCGAAAAATTAAAAATGATCGCTAATCATGGGCAAAAGGTTAGGTATTATCATGAAACGGTGGGTTGTAATTCAAGATTAGATAGCATCCAGGCCGCAATATTGAATGTTAAACTAGATAAGCTGGACCAATATATTGATGCCAGGCAGCAAGTGGCCGCTTATTACAATAATGCCTTTGCCACAAATGAAAACATCACGGTGCCGTTTGTGCAACCTTATTGCAAACATGTGTATCATCAATATACCATGATTTTAAAAAACGGGGACAGGGATAAATTAAGCACTTACCTGGCATCGCAAAATATACCAACGATGATCTATTACCCGGTGCCTGCACACAGGCAAAAAATGTTTGAAGCGTTGGGAGGAGGAAATTATCATCTTCCTGTAACGGATTGGTTAACCGAAAGAGTTATTTCATTACCCATCCACACCGAGATGGATGAGGAACAACTTAATTATATATCAAAGCATGTTTTGAATTATTTAAATTCTTAATAATAAATAATAATATTCTAAATGAAAGTAGCCGTTATTGGAACAGGATATGTTGGATTAGTTTCAGGCACCTGTTTTGCTGAAACCGGGAATTATGTAACATGCGTTGACATCGATCTTAAAAAGGTAGAAAAATTATCAAATGGTGAAATCACCATATTTGAACCCGGACTTGAAAAACTTTTTTTAAGAAACATAAAGGAAGACCGTTTAAAATTTACAACCAATCTTGAAGAAGGAATTATTGATGCTGAGGTTATTTTTTTAGCCTTGCCTACACCTCCCGGCGAAGATGGAAGTGCCGACTTGCGTTATGTATTAAAAGTTGCAGATGATTTGGGCAAATTAATGACAGAATATAAAGTAATTGTTGATAAAAGTACCGTTCCAGTTGGTACTTCCAGGAAAGTTCATGCTGCAATTGCCAAACATGCAACAGTTGATTTTGATGTGGTAAGCAACCCTGAATTTTTGAGAGAGGGTGTTGCTGTTGATGATTTTATGAAGCCTGACAGGGTGGTTATTGGAACCAACTCTGAGAGAGCCATAAAAGTAATGGGAGATTTGTACGCTCCATTTGTAAGACAGGGTAATCCAATTATTTTTATGGATGAAGAGTCGGCAGAACTGACTAAATATGCCGCAAATTCGTTTTTGGCAACCAAAATTACTTTTATGAATGAGATTGCCCGCCTTTGCGAATTAGTTGGGGCGGATGTGGATCTTGTACGCAAGGGATTGGGAAGTGATGATAGAATTGGAAGGAGATTTTTATTTCCAGGCATTGGATATGGTGGAAGTTGTTTTCCAAAAGACGTAAAGGCGCTGATAAAATCAGCATCCGATATTGATTATGATTTTAGAATTTTGAAATCTGTAGAAGCTGTTAATGAAGAGCAGAAATTGTATTTGCTCCCTAAAATAAAAGAATATTTCGGATCTATTAAAGATAAAACTATTGCAATCTGGGGTTTATCGTTTAAGCCAAATACAGATGATATTCGTGAAGCACCTGCCTTAAGTATTATCGACGAACTTTTAGCTGCCGGATGTACGGTTAATGTATTTGATCCTGAAGCTATGAAGAATGTAAAAGAAATTTATGGCGACAAAATAATTTATGCCGAAGGTCAATATGAGGCGCTTGAAAATGCGGATGCACTTATTATTGCTACGGAGTGGTCCGAATTCAGAACGCCTGATTTTGAAAAGATGAATGGCTTAATGAAGTCAAATGTAATATTTGATGGACGTAATGTTTTTGACCTTGCCCGAATGGAAGAGAGTGGATTTTATTACAAAAGTATTGGCCGTAAAACCATTTTAATAAGTAACAATGAGTAAAAAAAGAGTATTAATTACAGGTGCAGCAGGTTTTTTAGGATCGCATCTTTGCGACCGGTTTATTAAGGAAGGTTTTCATGTAATTGGAATGGACAACCTTATTACCGGCGATCTAAAAAACATTGAGCATTTGTTTAGTTTAGAGCAATTTGAATTCTATCATCATGATGTTTCTAAATTTATTCATGTTCCCGGGCATTTGGATTACATACTTCATTTTGCTTCTCCGGCCAGCCCGATTGACTATTTAAAAATACCGATACAAACTTTAAAAGTTAGTTCACTTGGAACGCATAATTGTTTAGGATTGGCAAAGGAAAAAAAGGCAAGGATTTTGGTTGCATCAACCAGCGAGGTCTATGGTGATCCTTTAGTTCACCCCCAAACTGAAGAATATTGGGGTAATGTAAATCCTGTTGGCCCTCGTGGAGTATACGATGAGGCAAAACGGTTTCAGGAGGCAATAACGATGGCCTATCATACTTTTCACGGTTTGGAAACAAGGATTGTAAGAATTTTTAATACCTACGGTCCGCGAATGCGGTTAAACGATGGGAGAGCGCTGCCTGCTTTTATTGGCCAGGCATTGCGGGGGGAAGAATTAACCGTATTCGGCGATGGTTCACAAACCCGTTCTTTTTGTTATGTTGACGACCTTGTCGAGGGTATTTTTCGTCTATTGATGAGCGATCATGAACAGCCGGTTAATATTGGGAACCCTGTTGAAATAACATTGAAAGAATTTGCTGAAGAAGTTATTAAACTTACCAATACAGATACAAAAATTGCTTACAAGGATTTACCTGTTGATGATCCTAAACAACGCCGTCCGGATATAACCAAAGCAATGGAATTATTAGGTTGGCAACCAAAAGTTTCAAGAGAAGAAGGCCTTAAGATTACCTATGAATATTTTAAATCACTTCCTAAAGAAGAATTATATAAAACTCCAAAACAATTTAATAAATAGTAAATGTATACATCATTAGTAAAAAAAGAAAGAAAGCTAGCCGTAATTGGTCTGGGCTATGTTGGTTTACCCATCGCATTGGAATTTGCCAAATCAATTTCAGTAATTGGATTTGATATTAGTGAAAAGCGGGTGGAAATGATGAAGCAGGGCATCGATCCTAGCAATGAACTGGAAAAAGAAGCATTTGACGGTTGCGATATTACATTTACAAATAAACTTGATATTTTAAAGGAAGCCAGCTTTTTCATAGTGGCTGTTCCAACCCCGGTTGATGATCATAATGTTCCGGATCTTACACCGGTGCAAAAAGCATCTGAAACCATAGGAAAAGTTGTAAAAAAAGGTGATTACGTTGTTTTTGAATCAACTGTTTACCCAGGTTGTACTGAGGAAGATTGTTTGCCTATAATTGAAAAAATTAGTGGGTTAAAATTTTGCGATGACTTTAAACTCGGTTATAGCCCCGAAAGAATTAATCCGGGAGATAAACAACACACTTTACAGAACGTTGTAAAAGTTGTTTCAGGTTGCGATGATGAGTCTCTCGAAGAAATAGCTCAAGTATATGAGTTGGTGGTAAAAGCCGGAGTTCATAGGGCATCATGTATTAAAGTAGCTGAAGCTGCAAAAATTATTGAAAACACCCAACGCGATTTAAACATTGCGTTGATGAATGAACTTTCCATCATTTTCGATAAAATGGGTATCAATACCTACGAGGTTTTAGAAGCTGCCGGTACAAAATGGAACTTCCTGAAATTCTTTCCTGGTTTAGTTGGCGGGCATTGTATTGGTGTTGATCCTTACTATTTAACCTACAAAGCCTCTCAGTTAGGATTTAACTCCAGGGTAATTCTTGCTGGTCGTTATATTAACGACAACATGGGTAATTACCTCGCTAAAAAAGTATTGCAACACGTTATTCAGTACAGCGATAATGTTAAGAATGCAAAAATTCTTGTTATGGGGGCAACGTTTAAAGAAAACGTTAGCGACATCAGGAATTCAAAAGTTTCAGATGTAATTAAAAGCCTGAAATCCTATCACCTTAATGTGGTTGTAAGCGATCCGTATGCCGATTCTGAAGAGCTGAATCATGAGTATGGTTTTGAGTTAAGCGAAATTGGTAATGATTACGATGCAGTTATTGTAACCGTTCCACATGTGCCATACCTTGATCTTGATGATGCTTATTTTAAATCAATCACAAAGGAAAATGCTTTGATTGCAGACCTGAAAGGCATCTACAATAAAAAAATTACCAGTAGAAATTACTTTAGTTTCTAATGATCGGATAGTGTAGGTAAATGGTAACGGGTAAAAATTGTTTTTGGGTTGAACCATAATTCAGAATAACTATTTAGCTTTTGTTGCGTCGCACTCTTGTACTTTTTGTTCATAATGCAGCATAACATTTAACCGAACAATCAGCTTTAAATTTTATATCAGGATTTAGTCTTTTACAAAGGCTAAATCCTTTATTATTTTATATTTATTATGAAACCAGTTATTTTAGTTACCGGTAAAAATGGGCAATTGGGGCAGGAGTTACAATCAATTGCCGGCTTATTTCCTGGTTATGAATTTATTTTTACAGATCGGTCAAACTTGGATATTTCAGATTTTGAAACAGTCACTAATTTCTTCAATTCCCATAAAGTTGATATCTGTATTAACGCCGCTGCTTACACAGCCGTTGATAAAGCCGAAACCGATCAGGAAGCAGCCATAAAAATAAATAGTACAGCCGTGGGCAACCTCGCCTCAGTTTGTGCATCTCAAAATGCCCAATTCATCCATATTTCTACCGATTATGTTTACGATGGTTTATCCAATGCTCCATATAAAGAAGATCATCCAACAAGCCCGGTAAATTTTTATGGCCAAACCAAATTAAAGGGAGAGCAGCTTGCTTTACTTAACGATCCAACAACTGTTATAATCAGAACTTCATGGGTATACAGCCGGTTTGGAAACAACTTTGTAAAAACAATGTTGCGCCTTACAGGCCAGAAAGAAATCCTTAATGTTGTAGATGATCAGCTAGGCTCACCAACTTATGCAACAGACCTTGCCGAAGCAATTATGACCATTGTTGAAAAGGTATTTGAAAACGGCCGGAGATATGGTGGTGTATATCATTTTTCAAATGAAGGCATTATTAGCTGGTACGAATTTGCGATTGAAATAAATGCAGTTGCTGGTAACCATTGCCTGGTAAATCCAATACACACCAGCGGGTTTCCTACACCAGCTAAAAGACCAGCATATTCGGCATTAAACAAACAAAAAATTAGTTCCACTTTTGCAATTGAATTGAAAGATTGGAAAGATCAGTTAAGCATATGTTTAAAGCTGATAAAACAGGAGAGTTAACCACGTAAAGCACTAAAAGTTGATAGTTGAACAAAAAGTAAACTTGTGCGACGCAACAAATGATGCCCAAAGATTAACCGGATGGTACCAAAAATCTTTTAAAAGAAATAACAGGAAAAATTTATAAAAATGAAAAAAGGACTTGAAATTTCAAGTCCTTTTTTGTTGCCCGACATGGATTCGAACCACGACAAACAGTACCAAAAACTGTCGTACTACCGTTATACTATCGGGCAATCCGTTTAATGGAGTGCAAAAATAAGGGTAGAGTATATTACACCAAAATTTTTCTTTGGTTTTTTCATATTTTCTTTGGCAAAATAAAATAGAGGCCAAATAGAAAATTGCTGTTTTACAAATATGATCATCAGCAAAATAAGGGCATAGATGTTTTGATGGTATATTGGTTAATACCAAAAATTTAATCCTACACCTTTAATCCATGTTTAGATTGAAACCTGGGCTACCTGAATTTTTTTAAATGATTTTGAAGCGTCTTGAAGTTGTTGAGAAGGAATTTTAATTTGCAGCCATATTCATATTGCTGATGCTATATTCTTCCTTTAGCACCTCTTCATTTTTTATTTGATTACGCTGAATTTTTTTTTCCATGCTAACAATTTCCTGGTCAGAAAAGATAATATTATCGGTTACTAAACTCATTACAGCATTTTGAAACTTGTAATATTGTTCATTAGTCATCACTTGTACTAATGATTCAAGTTTTTCTAAATTCATAAGATTTAATTGAATTAAGGAAATGGTTTATTCGAAAATTATCTATTTTTTTTGTGTTCCGAAAACAATTTGCAATATTATTTTAAAGCAAAAAAAGTTTTTAGTAAAAATTTTGGTATTTAAGTGACTAAACCAATTAATTTCAAAGCCTTATACTTTTT
>JBBSJX010000255.1:0-6210 GCA_038256825.1 Chitinophagales bacterium | reverse complement strand
GAAAAAGTCTTTCCAAATAGGATTGACTGAATTGATTAAATTGATCTTCCAGTTTCTGTGCCAGTTATTTAGTTGCTTTTCTCATAAAATAGCATCTTCAATCGTTATAATATTCTCGAACTAGAGGAGCTTTTTATAATTGTATTTGTAAGTGAAAGGTTCCGGGAACTTTCCGTCTATAGGTTCTTGTATGCGAATTAATAAATTAGACGTGACACCAATGTAGAGCACGTTGTTGGAAATATTTGTAAGGATGTAAACAGAACCACCTCTTTTCATTTAGTTGAACGATACGGTAAATAGAATAATTAATTTCAGTTTTTACAAATTAAATTAGACCAAATGTTTTTCAGGGGATCCCGAAATGAGTTCGGGATGACGAGAACAAGAGCCGTCATGCTAAATTTAATTTCAGCATCCCTGGCGATGGCGATGGCAGGACCTGAAATTTGGCCTGCTGATGGCAGAAGAATGACACCCGGGTAAATTATCTAAAAGACTAAATTGTTTAAAGCATGTATTTGAAAACAGCAACCCGGTATTTTAGTTGCTCGCCCTTATTGGGCTTACCGCTTTTACGGCGCACAAGCTTAAAAAAGATAACAAGGCCGGTAACAAGACGGCGGCTGCAAACAGTACGCCCAATGTAGTTATCATATTTATGGATGATATGGGCTATGGCGACCCCGTGTGTTATGGGGGTGGTTCTTACCAAACGCCCAATATTGATGCACTGGCGGCACAAGGTATAAGGTTCACCCATTTTTTATGTGGCCCAGGCGGTATGTACAGCCTCCCGCAGGCCGCATGGGCGTCAACTTAAGAAAAACTTAAAGCATGGTGTAACACTTATCAGGCAATGGTTTGAAGCGATAAATAAACTGTAAAAATTATAGTACGTAAGGGGTAAAAAAGTGAGTTTATTTTTTTGGATCCAGACTGTAAATCGCTTATGAGTCATTGTTGCGTCGCACACTTGTACAGTTTTTTCTTTAATGATCGTGTTAAGTATATGTCACTAATTTATCCCTTGCCAGATATAGAAAATTATAGCAAAGAAAATCATGTGGAAAATGCCGCTATAAAAAGATGCGGTACAAGTGAGTGACACAACCGGAGTTCAATAAGGCTCAAATGATTGTCCCACAAAAAAACCCTTAAGTTGACGCGTATGCGCAGGCCGGGAACAGTTTGCAATAAGCTGCTCACCACCATGGACGTGTTGCCCAACCTGGTTGGCATCTGCGAAGCTAAAATGCCCCTTGCAAAAATTGATGGTGTGATTTTAAAAGCGTGTTATTGGGCGATCACAAGGCAAATACCCGCCATGAATTTGTGTATTACTACGATAAGAATAATTTGAAGGCCTGGTGAAGTAACGATGCAAATATTGCCAAAATCAAAACGAAAAATTTATTTTAGTGAATACAAGCAAAAGCTATACGAATAATTACAACAGGATTACTCCCTTTTAAGCCGGATGAGTGCACTGCTGGTTTCGGTGCTTACAATTTGAGCATCATATTTTTTATCGCCTACCATAACAATCATATAAGCGGTGTTGGGCGGAATGCTTCCCAGGTTTTCGGCAACCATAACCAACTCATTATCGCTGCTTAGATCGTATACCGAAAGTTTAATAACGTGAGCTGAAGCGGTGAGACGAATATGTTCAAACAACATTTTGTTATTGAGGAATAATGAAATTGAATCTCCATCAACTTCGGCATTGTCGTAAAATTTTAGTTCAATGGAATCTCCTGAAACAGGGATTTCTAATGCAAATTCTTTTTTGCGTTTTGTAAACTTCTCTTCGTTTGTGGGCGGTAAAACTGGCGGGGAAGGTGGAGAGACTTTTACCATAACTTCCGCTGTTTTTTTACTGCTTGTTACAACAGGTGGAATTTTTATTTCTGTCTTCTTTTCTTCCTGCCGGGTTTTTTGCGGTTCGCTTTTTTCTAATTCTTTACGGTCGAGAAAAACCAATGGTGGTGTGTTAGCGGTTTGTTGTGCGGTTGGTTTAGGAGGAACTGCCGCTACAGGTTGTTGTTTGGGTAAAGGTGAAATTTGGGGAGGAGGATTGAAAGCAATGAGAGATACACTATCAATAATTGCAGGGTCGTTGGCGCCTTGCTGGTAATTGTCGAAAATAAAATTCCACTCGTCGGGGAAAGTTGATTTTTGAACTTTCGTGAGGTCCACTTTTACCGCTTCTTTTTTATTGGGATCGCTGGTTAAAAACATCCTGGTACCACCGGGGCAATTATAATCGGCTACAATCAATTCCTTGTTGGGCAAAGTGGAAGCTGCAGGGTGAATTAATTGGTCGTTCCACCAAACAATACTGTTGGAGTATGGATCAAAATATCCTTTAATGCTGTAGCGCTTATAATCTTTTAATAAGCCTGGGTAATAGGCGGTGCCTACGATACTATCTCCTTTTTGAATGAGTTTAACCTCTACTCTTTTGTTATTCACTTTGCCTTTCCAAACACCGGTAATGGGTTGCGCACTGAGCATGTTTACTGTTGCAAGGATCAACAGTATGGTGAAAGTAATTTTTGAAGCCAAATGAAGGGATGTTTAAAATGTTTTTGAAATTACGGGGAAACAGGGGAGCAATACTACTTGCTCCTAAATGTTTGCAAGATTTTATGAGAGAGACTCTAGGTTTATGATGCCAGTTGTTATGCAGTACAAGAGCTACCGTGTGTACACAATAGGTGTAGTTTAAAAATATTATAACAAATACTGCTTTTTTGCTCCGGAGGAGCATCCTGTTTATAGCCAAATTTTGAAATTTAAAGTTTATGGCTCCGTAGGTGCCTCCTATAACAAGTATTAGGAAGCGCCTACGGAGCTTTTAATATTGTTTTGTGTATGGTTTCTATAAACAGGGTGCTCTTAACAGAGCAAAAGATAAAAAAAAAGATGCGTACACACGGTAGGTACAAGAGTGCCCTTCAACAGGCTCAGGGTAAACATCTTCGACAAACTCAGGGTAAACTGCCACGCTGCTATGAAAACCTGCCTTTGAACCGAGCGTGGCAAGAAAAGCCACATTACAGTTCTTATGCCGGGTACAAAATCATCCATCTTTCTGTTATAAATTATTTGATGTTCTAGTTTATGAAACGATCCTATTTTTGCGGCCATGATAGAAGCTACAGAATTAAGATTGGGCAATTATATGCTGCACAAAGCAGCAGTAAGGATATTGCCGGTAAAATGCACGTTGGAACACTTTGAATTAATTAAAAAAGGAATGGCGAAAGACATGTTTCCGATTGCATTAAAGCCCGACATTTTAAAAAAACTGGGCTTTATTGAAAATGAAAACTATTACCTGCAGCCTGAAGCCAAAGAATTTATTTTAACCCTGCCGGTTAAAGGCGAACATAAAAACGAGGTGATGGCTTATCTGAGTGCAAAAAAGGAAAGTTATGCCCGTGCTGCCGTAAACGACCTGGTGATCAGCCATAATATTTACAATGTTCACCAGTTACAAAACCTTTACTATGCATTAATCGGCGAGGAAATGATGATTGAATTATAATCATTGTGTTAGAACATCTAAATAAAAAAACCGGCTACTATCGAGCCGGTTTTTTTATTCAGTAAGATTTTGGTTATTCACCAAAACCCATTTCTTTACCTTTTAATATTGCCGGAACTCCACCCGTAATCCAGCGTGGCGGTTTTTCTCCTTTTAACAACCAATCAAAATATTGTTGTTCCCTGATGGAAATATCTTTGCGGTTTTTGCGCTCCATTAGGTTGTGCGCTTCGCCATTATAATTCAGCATCCAAACAGGTTTGCCCAGGCGGCGAAGTGCTGTAAACAATTCAATTCCCTGGTACCAGGGTACTGCATCATCCGCATCGTTGGCCATAATAACCAAAGGCGTTTTTACTTTTGGTAAATGAAACAGGGGTGAATTTTCAATGTATAACTCCGGCTTTTCCCACAATGTAGCCCCAATGCGGCTTTGTGTTTTTTCGTACTGAAACTGGCGGTTAAGGCCGGTGCCCCAACGAATACCGCCGTAAGCGCTGGTCATGTTTGCAACGGGTGCACCGGCCCAGGCTGCAGCATATAAATTGGTTCGGGTAATTAAATAAGCAATCTGGTAACCGCCCCAGCTTTGGCCCTGTAAGCCTAATTTGGTGCTATCAACAAAACCTTTTTTAACAACCGCCCTGGTGCCGCTGACAATATAATCATAAGCACTTTTGCCGGGGTAGCCTGTTTTATACCATACATCGGGCACAAAAACAATATACCCACGACTTACAAAAAACGGGATGTTGAGGCGACTGGGTGTTGGAGCAGGTGCCTGGTAATTGTATAAAGTCTGGCTGTTGCGCTCATACATATAAACAATCATCGGGTACTTTTTTGTAGGGTCAAAATTTTCAGGTTTGTACAAAATACCTTCAGTTAGTTTGCCTGTATAAGCGGTCCACTTAAAAATTTCGGCGGTACCCCAATTGTATTGCGATTGTTGTGGGTTAAGCGTTGCTAACCATTTGCCATTAAAGGATTGTGCTGTAGTGGTAGGTATATCGGCAACATAAAGTGACGTAGGATCTTTATACGTTTCTTTCGTGTACAGGATTACATCATTATACTTTGCTTTTACAATCCCACTCACATTTGCCGGAACCTGTAATAATTGTTGCGGTAGTTGTTTCTGCCTCATGGATAATGTTGCAATACCACTGCTTTTGTCATCCTCATCAAATGTTTTTAAATAAATGGTTTCGGCATAGCTGGTAAACTTTTCATCTTTATCCAAATCAACCATTCTATATTGAACGTGGTTTTTACGACCAAGGCCTCCGGTTAAGTTTAAAGGAGCCTTTTTGTTTTCCGGGTCTACCATCCAAATGTCGTATCGGTCGTAAATCATTACGCCTTTGTCCTGTTCCATCCAATCAGCAATGCCATAAGGATTTGCATCATCAGGAACGTCGTTTTCCTCATCGTATAAAGGATATTTGATTCCAGCAGCTACAGTAGCAATCGATTTTGTAAACGCATTGTACACAAAATACTTCTGTTGTTTTTCATCAAACATTAAAAGGTATTTGCCGGTTGAGGAGGGAAAAACGTTACCCTTAAAGTTTTTGAGAATTTCTGTTGTGCTTCCTGTTGATGGATCGATATGAAAAATCCGCTTTACCGTAAATCCCTGCCACTGGCTTGCAGCACGCATTCCCGAATCCGAAGCGCCATAAAAATGTTCTCCATCCCCTTCGTTTGTTGGGTAAATGGGGTTAATCCACTCATTACCCAACTGAGTTACTTTTTTATTATCCCAATCCCATACGGCAAGAAAGTTTCGTTTTTCATCCTGGTCTTTTCGTTTTAATTGCTGTGGTTGCAGGTAATCATCTTTGTAATTCCATATGTCCACATTCACCCGGTCAATATCGGGTATCAAAGTATCTTTTGGAGGAAGAATGAGTTGGGTGCCAAACATTAACCGCTGGCCGCTTTTGCTAAAACTAACCAGGTTATTTTCGTTTACAGTCCAGCCGTTTCTAATACCATTGGTGTTTTTATCGGCAAGCAATACGGCACTGTCCAAACCATTTTTATAGTACCAGAGTTTATAAAATTTTTGCAGGGCTTTAGTGGAGCTATCCCGCTCCGCAACAAAAGCAACCTGGGTTCCTTCTTCATCAATGGCAAAGCCTTTGACATCATTAAAACCTTCAAACACCTTTTTTGATATGGCGGTTTGCAGGTCAAATAAATAAACGGTAGGTTTTAGCGTGCTGTCTTTTTTACTGGTGGAGGTTTCAATCAGGAGCGATTTACCTGTTTTATTGAACAGGTAATCGGTCACATTTGCAAAGGTGATGTCGTTACCCTGCTGCAGGCTTTTTAATAATAAGTCCGCTCCTTCTTCCCTTGTTTTTTCTGTTCCACCAGGCTCATCAGCATCATTAAAAACAGCTACATCACTCAAATCTTTATTTACTGCTTTAACCGAGTCTTTCTTTTTTTTGTCTTCTTCTTTTTCAAATAAAATGGCAGCCCACCCGGTACCTTTTTCAGGCATTTTATAGCTTTTAACCCGTGCAAATAATTTAGTGGATCCGTCACTAAATTGTAAAACGCCTAAGCTATCCTTTGGCATTTCTTCAGCCTTCTTCTTTTTAATTTTAGCCTCCCTCGTATCCTTGTACCAGGGTTTTATT
>JBBSJX010000254.1:0-6211 GCA_038256825.1 Chitinophagales bacterium | reverse complement strand
TTAAAACCAAACTCGTAAACAACAATACTTACACAAATTAAAAGTATAATGGGTACGGCGGCACCAATCCAACCCAGCAGTTTATTGTTCCAGCTATGTTTTATAAAAGTTGTTTTTTTACCGGTTTGCAATCCCCAACGCAGTAATATTTTTAATCGTTTCATGTATTTGCTAATGATGGCTGGAACAAACTTAGGATTTATAAAAAGTTAGAAAGACATTTGCCCCTATGAATATGTGGAAATAATAATCTATTGTAAAACCAATGCCCACTTAGCTATCGCCCTAAAAAAAATGAACAACACAAACACTAACATAAGAAAAATACAACCCTCCGACAATAAAGCTTTGGCAAGTATTATAAGGGCTTCGCTGGCGGAGTTTGGTGCAAATAAGCCCGGCACCGTTTATTATGATGAAACTACCGATCACTTATTTGAACTTTTTCAAAAACCAGGCAGTAACTATTTTGTAGCTGAATTGGAGGGTTCCGTAATTGGGGGCGCTGGCATTTTTCCTTCGGATGGGTTGCCTGCAGACACCTGTGAACTTGTAAAAATGTACCTGCAACCGCAATCGCGAGGTATAGGTTTGGGAAGATTATTGATAAATAAATGCCTTGAATTTGCAATAACCGCAGGTTACCAAAATGTTTATATTGAAACCATGCCCGAGTTAAAAAAAGCAGTTACCGTTTACGAAAAATTTGGGTTTGATTATTTGAAGGGACCACTTGGTAATACCGGGCATTTTGGTTGTGATGTGTGGATGCTTAAAAAGTTGTAGGATTCAATGTGCCTTTACTTTTAATGATGCCCCCTTATTTTGCGGTACAAGTGAGTGACACAACGATGCGAAATTGGAAAGCAAATGCCGGTCAATAAAAAAATTCAAAACCTTTTTTAACCAACCATTTCAACTTCGTAAACAGGGCTGAATAAGTACACTTTTGCAGAACCTACTTCCTCGCACCGGTAACGCTTTCTAAGTTTTTCGCCCTTTTTAAACATCCGTCCATCCTTAAGACGAAAAATACCCAGGTGCGGAATTTCCTCAACCAATTTCACCCCGTCTTTTTGCTCGTCGTACCGGCGTAAAATGCGCATGAGCCCGTCTTCAGCACAACTACTTGCCGCAGGGTTCGATAAGGAGCGGATAAGCTCCTGTTCAATATCGTGCGGAAAAACTTTTTTAATGATAAACCGGGCCAGCAATTCACTAAAAACAGATTTCCATTCCTTACCATGCGATTGCACCTTGTTACCAAACTTTTCAAAAGTGAGCAAATGAGCCAGCTCGTGCAACAAGGTTATTAAAAACGAAAAACGATTAAGGTTGCCATTAACGGTGATACGATGATTTTTGTTGGAATAAGCGTTTCTATAATTACCTAAAATGCTTTTTCGTTCGCGGGTAATAATTAAATGCACCTTGTGGTGCTGAATATAATAAGCAACAGGTTCAAAAGTATTGGGGGGCAAATAATTGGCCAGCGCCTGCAGGGGATGTTGAACTTTAGCCATTTTTGTTGCCTTTGCTTTGCTTAAGTACTACCCTCATTTCAATAAAACTATAAACCAGGTATAAAATCATAGATAATAAAAGGGCCTTTTTATTAAAATTATCGCCCGAAGCTGCTATGTAAATAAAAGCGGCCGCAGCGCAGGCAAACAATTTCAACAAAATGCCGCTATAGGCATGGCGTAAAAAAGCCTGGGTATGTTCGGCGTTCATTCCCCGGTTCAGTAGGTGCATCGATACAATAGTGATTACGTAAATAAACAAATTGCCACCGCTCAACACTTCCCAATCTACTCCACGTGCCTGCAATTGGTGCCTGAAAATTAAAATAAGCGCACCAATTACTAAAAAGGCAATCACTAACGGAGTAATACTCTTATTAAACATTATTTTTTATTTGAGGTGTCCTTAATCACCTGGTAAATCATGGCAACAATTACCAACAAGGGTAATATCCACACCAATAAAGGAGTGGCAAAGTTAAGCCAGCTATCTAATTTAAGGCCTGCCCATAACGATAATGCCAGCCCAACTAGTATTTGCATACCCAGGCCGGCATATTTCAATAATAAATTCCTGTTATTTTGTTGCGGTTTTGGGTTTATCATGTTTGTCCTTAATCATTTCTACCACTACATTATTATTCATGTGGCAATGACCGTTAAAAGTAAATGTGGGTTCCATTTGCAGTTTACCGGCGTAAATATTTCCATCAATTTTACCATTCCCCCTCAGGTTTAAAAGGTCTTTAACCTTTATATTGCCGGTAACGGTTCCCATAATATCGGCCTGCTGCCCTTCCACATCGCCTTCTACCAATCCATCGGCTCCAATTAAAATACGTGCCTGGCATTTAATATTACCTTTTACTGTTCCGTCAATTCTTACATCGGCTGCGCTTATCAAATCGCCGGAAAGCGTTACACCGGATCCAATAATACTGGTACTTCCGCCCATTAAGGCAGTTTCTTTTGGTTTGGTTGAAAACATATGGCTTGTTTTTCGGTTTAATCGTTAATAAGCTCCTGCTTTGGAACCTTTAATTGGGTGGTATCGTACTTAACCGGCACATTGCCACTCAATACTTTTTTTAAATTTTCAAGGTACTGGTCCTTGTATCGCATGGATTGCTCCAGCGAATCGGTTCTGTATTTTAAAGCCTGCAATTCCTTGCGGGCACTTTGGCTACCATAACCCGGAACGTATTGTTTTAAAGGTGTAAAAACAATTAAGGCAACCGTTAACGTTACTAAAATAACAAATACACTGCTTAAAACTACATATACACTCAACCTCGATAATTTAAACGTTACAACCTCTTCATAAGTGTCGTCGTTCATTACCACCAGCCTGTACCGGTTGCGCAATCGTTTTAAAGTGGTATTTGCCTCTATTTTCGACATATTGTTTTATAAAGGTTAAAGGTAATCTTGCCTTTGTATTGTTTAACCCCGATATAAAAAATAACCTTACTTTTAAAAACTATACAATAAAATAGTATGGCTAGCTGTTACAAAGTAAGATTGTATTGTGAACCAGGCATTTTTAATGCTATTAAGCTTCCGTTGCGTCGCACTCTTGTACATTTAAAACCGCATCGGCAGCATTATTGGAATAGATTAATATGGCTACGGTATTTTATTGATGGAAAAACTTAAGTAAATTAAGAGGCTAAACAGTTAATAATACGCCTAAAGCACGTTTTAAATTATTGTTAGTTCCTATTGTTTAAAAACAATTCTGTTAATACATGGCAATAATACAAAGGTCTAAAGTTTTATACCCATTTTTGTACACATTCTTTATCCAACAAAACTAATTTTGAGGAAGACTCTTTTTTTTATGGCTATTAAGTTTACAAGCAGAATGTTATTATTAAAGTATAATTTAAATATTTTCACTTCGATTGTTTTATTGCTTTTAAGCCAGGAATTGTATGCCCAAAAAGGTGCAGAAGTTGAGCTGGAAAAACCCACCCAATACGAAAACCGGAAACTGGCATCCGAAAAAACCGGCGATAAAAAATTTACCATTCCACGCCGTTTTAAACAAAATACCACAACTCATTTTAATTATTATTTTAACGCCAATAACCGTTTAAACGAGGTTGTTGAAAGAGCCAAAGCATCTTTTAAAGATGACTATTCAAATTTACTTCCATATTATAATTATACCCTGCAAGCTACTGCCCAGGATAAAAGTGAGTTGGATTCAGTTATTTATAAATCCACAGCCGGTATATTGTTACATGACCTGCGCAGCGACTGGGTAGACAATATGTACCTGCTTATGGGAAAAGCCTATCTGTTCAGGAATGATATGGATTCGGCAACAATGACCCTTCAATACCTGAATTATGCTTTTGCCCCTAAAGAAGATGGTGGTTACGATATTCCCATCGGTAGTAACTCCAGCAACGAAACCGGGGAATTTAGCATCTCCACTAAAGAAAAGAGAACCATTTTAAAAAAACTTACCAGCCGGGCACCCAGCCGTAACGAAGGATTCATTTGGCAAATACGCGCTTTTATTGAACACGACGAATTACCCGAAGCTGCCGGCTTAATTGAAATTCTTAAACACGATCCGCACTTTCCTGAACGTTTAGAAACAGACCTGCACGAAGTAATTGCACTTTGGTTTTACAAGCAGGAGATATACGATAGCGCTGCCTTTCATTTATCAAAGGCATTAAACGAAGCTTCCAATAAGCAGGAAAAAGCACGTTGGGAATACCTTATCGGGCAGATGTACCAACTTACCGGCAACAACGAACAAGCTATTGAATACTATAACCGTAGTATCGATCACACCATTGACCCGGTTATGGATGTTTACGCACGTTTAAATGCTTTAAAAATTAACAGGGGCGATACAAAAGATTACCAGCAGGAAAATATTGATGCCTTGCTAAAAATGGCTAAAAGAGATAAATATACCAACTACAGGGATATTATTTATTATGCTGCAGCTACCATTGAACTCGATCGAAAAAATTATAACGAAGCAGAGAACCTGCTATTAAAAAGCGTAAAGCACAATTTTAATAATGTACAACAGCGCAGCGAGTCGTTTTTATTATTAGCCGATATGAATTATGACCGGAAAAAGTACACCCCATCATCAAATTATTACGATAGCACCGATATTAACTCTTTAAAAACCCAAATACAAAAAGACCGGGTTTTACTGCGTAAGCCACCCTTAAAAATTGTAGCCGCAAACGAGTTGGTAGTATATACGCAGGATAGCCTGCAGGCACTAGCTAAACTTCCTGCTGAAAAGCGTGATGAAATTTTAAAGAAAAAAATTAAGGAACTTAAAAAAAGCAAAGGGATAAAGGAAGAAGATAGCCAGTCGCAAAACCCGGCAATTTTACAAAAACAAATCCCCGATCTTTTTGGAGATAATAACAAAGCAAATGATTTTTATTTCTATAATCCCGGTATTAAAGCCCGTGGCTTTAGCGAGTTTCGCACAAAATGGGGCCAGCGCCCCAATGTTGACAACTGGCGCAGGCTATCTTCGGTTAACAAACAAAATTTAACCCCCGGCGATGTTGATGCAATAGATACAGTTACGAATGAACTGACAGGCCCATTAGAATCAAGTTATGAAGGATTATTAAGTAGTATTCCATTAACAGAAGAAAAACTTGCCGCCAGTAATGGCAATATTGAAAATGCATTGTACACACTCGGTGGAACTTTCCAATCAAAAATGGAGGATTATCCATCAGCAATTTTTGCTTACGAGGAATTATTAAGACGCTTTCCTGGTACGGATTATAAAACAGAAGCCCTGTTTAACCTGGTATATGCCTATCAGAAAACCGGGGACATTGCAAAATCCCATGAAATTAAACGACAACTACAAAATAGTACGGATACCAGCAGGTTTGTACAGCTAATTAAAAACCCGGACTTAGCAAAAAAAGAATTAGCCGCCAATGCACCTGCAACCCGTAAGTACGAACAAATTTATAACCTGTTTATTGAAGGTGAATTTGAAAAAGCAAAGCAGGAAAAGAAAGCAGCAGATAGCGTTTATGGCAAAACTTTTTGGACTCCGCAGTTATTGTTTATTGAATCGATTTATTACATAAAAGAGAAAGAAGATACAACGGCCATAAGCCTGCTTACGGATCTCAAAAATAATTTTGGCTCCAGCCCTATGGCGGAAAAAGCCACCACTATGATCGATGTATTAAAACGTCGTTCCCAAATTGAAGATTACCTGACCAAATTAAAGGTAACCCGTAATATTGATGAGCCTCTGGCAAATGCACTTGTTAAAGAAAAGGTTGTTGACAAACCCATTATTTACGAACCTATAGTAGTTAAAGACTCGGTTAAAACCCCAGTGGTTATACCAGCAAAACCAGTAACTGAGCCTGTTGTTAAAGAAACAGAAAAGGTTATTGTTAAGCCTCCAGTTAAAGACAGCGTAATAGTTCAGCCTGGAGTTGTTAAAGACACCGTAAAAACCCCAGTAATGGAACCGGTAATTCCTATAACAACGCCGCCTATTGTAAAAGAAACAGAAAAGGTTATTGTTAAGCCTCCTGTTAAAGACAGCCTACTTGTTCAACCTAAAGTTGTTAAAGATACCGTGAAAGCACCAGTAATGGAACCGGTAATACCTATAACAACGCCGCCTATTGTAAAAGAAACAGAAAAAATTGTAGTGA
>JBBSJX010000253.1:0-6217 GCA_038256825.1 Chitinophagales bacterium | reverse complement strand
TATTATTTTCGTTTGAATTTATTAAGGGTATTAATGGAGTAATAATTTTTTTGACCATTTTATCATCCCCGGTAAACCAGTTATTATTTTCAATGGTTCCTTTTATACCCATGCTGCCATGATAAATATTAAGTTGCGCAATGCTTAAAGTTTTTTCGTGGTTGATCATTGCTGCAAATGGATTTGCAAAAGTTGCTACCCACTCCTGTATACAGGCATTTTGGGCTGCCTGTCGGGTAGGGCCGCTTCCAATAATGCCTGTGGTTAATTTTATGTCCTGGCTATTTTTTAATTCCGAATCAAACCCGGCGGCATATATAAAATTGTTCTGCTTTTGACCGTCATACTCTACTTTAACTTTTAACCCTATTTTGGTGTCTCCAATAATAATTTCGTTTTTTTTCATTTTTAATTCAGCTTTATTTGCTGAGTTTACCAGGTTAAACAAATAAAGGAGGGCTGTGCTTGTTACGGTATCAATATTCTGCTTGCTTACAGTTAATGGCGCTGGTTGCTTTTCTTCCACCCCTGGACTATCGCCGCAACTCAATATAAAAAACGTGCAAAAAATTAACCACCATTTCATATTTATTTTTTATTAAGTAAATCGCCTGTAACTCTTTATAAGTGTATAAATGTATATTATAAGAACAGATAATAATCAAAGGGTTTCCAATCCTTAAATATCTTGTTGAAATTCTGGGTGGTTTTAACTTATAAACTGCATTTTTATTATTTCAACCATGATGGTACATGATGGTCAATTTTTGTATTGGACTAAATTACCTGCCGATTCATTGCTTAGCTATAAAGAAATTTAAAATGAAGGTTTTACCAAATGTAAAAACATGCCTCTCCATCGGTTATATCCAACTGTTCGTTTGCTGGTTAATACAAAAACTACACGTTACTTACCGCTACCGGCCACAAATTAATGCCTTTTTTCACCTTCCTTTAAATTTTGGTAATCTGTATGAAGGTGTCATTTTCTGGCCTGAAAATTATTTTAGTTTGCAAAATGTTAAACGGCAAAAATTTCTCTTAATTTACTTGTACAATAAATAACCCAATCATACCATGAGAAAACACTTTTTCAACAGGTTTTTGCAAAACAGGAAACTCCAGTTTTTCTTTGCCTTATCATTGATTACCCTTGTTTCGCTGCGTTTTGTATATATTAATAAACCAGTGGAGGATCAGGGCCCGGAGGGCCCTAAAGTAGATAAACTAAAACTACCTCAGAATTTTAAAGCGGAACATCTTTATAGTCCTTCCGACAATGATAATGGCTCGTGGGTAGCCATGACGTTTGATGATAAAGGAAGAATGATTACCAGCGACCAGTATGGCTACCTGTATCGCACTACCATTCCACCGGTTGGTGCCAATCTTTCAAAAGAAAAATTACAAGTGGAAAAGCTGGAAATTAAAACCGGCGAAGCCAATAATACCGAAAAAATTAAAATGGGTTTTGCCCATGGTCTGCTCTATGCTTTCAATAGTTTATATGTAATGGTAAATCACAATCCTGATTCGTTAATGAACAAGGGGAGTGGCCTTTACCGGCTGGAAGACACTGATAATGATGATCAGTACGATAAAATTTCTTTGTTAAAAAATCTGGAAACCCCGGGTGGTGAACACGGCCCACACAGCATTGTATTGTCACCCGACAAACAATCCATTTATGTAATTGCAGGCAACCATACTGATGTGCCTTTAATGGATGCCTACCGTTTGCCCAAAACATGGAAAGAAGACAACCTTTTCCCCCTTATAAAAGATCCGAATGGCCATGCCAACGACCGTGATGCACCGGGTGGCTGGATTGCAAAAATTGACCCTAAAGGAAAAAACTGGGAACTGGTAAGCGCAGGCTATCGCAATCCCTTTGATATGGCTTTTAACGAAGATGGTGAGTTGTTTGCATACGATGCCGATATGGAATGGGACTTTGGTATGCCGTGGTACCGCCCAACAAGAATAAATCATGTAACAAGCGGAAGCGAATACGGCTGGAGAACGGGTAACAGCAAATGGTCTCCTACATACCCTGATAATTTACCGGCTGTGTTTAATATTGGGCAGGGATCACCAACCAATCTTATTAGCGCTAATAATGCCCGGTTCCCCGAAAAATACCGTCGCTCCCTATTGGCTTTCGACTGGAGTTTTGGAATCATCTATTCCATCCAGTTAATACCCAATGGTTCATCATACACAGCTAAGGCCGAGGAATTTATTTCAGGTTCGCCTTTGCCATTAACCGATGGTACAATAGGCCCCGATGGAGCATTATATTTTTTAACTGGTGGCCGCAGGTTGGAGTCTGATTTATACCGTGTTTATTTTGGCAACAATACCACCCAGATAGAACCCTTAAAAACAACTTCAAATGCTGAGCAATTACAAGCCCGTAAGTTGCGCAAACAATTGGAGCAGTTCCATGGCAAACCTAATCCTGAAGCAATAAATGTTGCCTGGCCTCATTTAAAAAGTAAAGATCGCTTTATACAATATGCCGCCCGTATGGCAGTTGAACACCAGCCAGTAAACCAATGGCAGCAAAAAGCCTTAACCGAAAAAGATCCGGTGACTTTAACTCAGGCTATGATTGCCCTGGCTCGTACCGGTGATGCTTCAGTGGGTAGCAGCATTTTAAATGCGTTGATGACCATTAATTACAATGCCTTAAACGAAGGTCAGCAAATAGATTTATTACGTGCTTTTGAATTAACCATGGTGCGTACTGGTAAACCTGAAATTTCGCAGAATGCAAAATTAATTGCGTATCTAAATCCAAAATATCCTGCTAAATCAAACGAGCTTAACAGGTTATTTAGCAAAGTGCTGGTGTTTATTGATGCCCCACAGGTTGTGGCTAAAACACTGGCCTTAATGAATACCGCAAAAGATGACTTGAATTACCAGAAAACATTCTCTAATTCATCTGACCTTATTTTTAGAAATCCGCAATATGGTTTAGATATAGCAGGCATGCTGGCAAAAACGCCTCCTGCCCAACAAATTTATTACGCTACCGCCTTAAGCGAAGCAAAAGCGGGATGGACTCCGGCGTTACAGGAAAAATATTTTAGTTGGTATAAAAAAGCCTTTGGATACAAAGGAGGAAACAGTTATATGGGCTTTATTGATAAGGCTCGTAAAATGGCACTGGCTAATGCACCAAAAAGCAAGTTCGATCATTTAAATACCATTTCAGGTGCAAGCCTTATTGCCAGCAATGGCAGGCGGGTGGTAACAGCGGGTGGTCCTAAAGGCCCGGGCCGCAGGTGGGAAGTTAACGAAGCACTTGCAGTGGTTGAAGACAATAGTGCCACCCCCGATTTATCAAATGGAAAAATGTTGTTTGCTGCAACACAGTGTTTAAGTTGCCACAGTATGAAAGGTGAAGGCGGTTCTTCGGGCCCCGACTTAACACAACTGGGAACACGTTTTTCTAAAAGAGATATACTTGAAGCCATTATTGAACCCAGCAAAACCATTTCCGATCAGTATGCAGGCACCACCTTCTTTTTAAAAGATGGCACCTCGGTAGTAGGCCGTTTAAAAAATGAAGAGAACGGCAAATACATGGTTTCGCAAAATCCTTTTGATCCCCAGCAAGTGCGGGCTATTAATAAAAGCGATGTTTTACGTACCAATGTTTCACCGGTTTCCATTATGTATCCCGGTTTAATAAATGGGTTGAACCCTGGTGAACTACGTAACCTGCTTGCTTATTTAACAGCAGCTGGCAACAAAGACCAGGCAAGCAGTAATGGCAAAAGCAAATAAAGCTGCGCCAACTTATATAAGTACAAGTGAGTGACACAACGATGTTGATCAAACAATCAAATGCCGGTAACAAAAAGTATTTGAGAAATAAATTTGTCGCAATATCAGATCGGGGTTATTTAAATGAATTGAATGGATTTAGGTAACCAGCTATAGTTTTTTATGGCGTCATCGTTGTGTCACTCACTTGTACCAAAGTTTTTTATGGCAACCAAAACATGGTATTAATGCAAGCTGGATTTGAAAATAAAATAATTAATACAGCACAGGTGGGTGGTATAGAAACCGCAGTTTTGGACAATGGAGCCGAACGCGGTAATCGTATTGCCTGGTTTAATACCGGAACAGGATTGCGATTTAAAGTGGTGTTGGATAGGGCTATGGATATTGCCGATACTTTTTATAACCAGCATAGTATGGCCTGGCTTAGCCATGGAGGATTTACTGCACCACAACCCTTTAGTAACCAGGGTTTGGATTGGTTAAAAACTTTTGGTGGTGGTTTGCTTACCACCTGCGGTTTATCGCATATTGGCGGGCCAGAAACAGATGAGAATGGCCAGCGTGGTTTGCACGACCAGGTAAGCAATATTGCCGCAAATATCGAATCGATTATACAGCCTGACCCTTTACGGGGTAAAATGGAAATGAGTATAACGGGCACCATGAAACAATCACAGGTTTTGGGCCCCAATTTAGAACTGAGAAGAACCATATCAGCAACGCTGGGCAAACCAGTGATACGCATTAACGATGAGGTTATAAACCGAGGCAATACGGAAGCACCTTTAATGATGTTGTACCACTTCAACTTTGGATGGCCATTGGTTGATGAAGGAACAGAAATTATTTGGAAAGGTAAATGGGTAGCAAGGGAACAGGGGGAGGCTTGCAAAATATTTCGCGAAGGCAACCAGTTTAAAAAATGCCTCGCCCCAGGTGAAGACCATAATGGAAGAGGAGAAGAAGCGGTATTTATTGATGCTGAACCTAACCTTAACGGGCAATGCCTGGGTGGTTTATACAATGCAAATTTAGGAATTGCACTGAGCATACGTTTTAAAAAAGAACAACTACCCTGGCTAACCAACTGGCAGCATTGGGGTAAAGGCGAATATGTTACCGGTATTGAACCCGGAACAAACAGAGTTATCGGCCAGGCTAAGGCAAGAGCGCAAAACGAATTGATTTTTTTACAACCCGGCGAAACCCGGAATTACGACCTGGAAATAGAAATTACCGAGGACCTGGAAACTATAGCAACACTACTGAAAAACCAACAGGACTAATATCATAAGAATATAAAATCTACATTGGTAGAACCACTATTGAACCTGGATTAAGAACGGGCAAATAGGGAAGTTGTATACATTTTTAAATCGGTTCGTAAGAAAATTATGAGGTAGCACTATAGTAGAGTAACCACTGAGAAACTGAAAAAAAAATAATAATAGTAATAATCTAACTGATTAAATAAAGACGCTTTTTAAACACGACTCTATATCACTTAAACGCTTGTTATCATGAAAAAAATTACATTTAAATGGAGGAAGTACCAATTCATACTTCAGTTGTTGTTGTGCCTTGCAACCACTTCAGTGCTAAATGCACAGATGGTAAAAGGCAAAATTACCGATGACCAGGGCGCTGGTATACCCGGTGTATCTATTATTTTAAAGGGTACCACTACCGGCACCAGCACCGATGGCTCCGGAAACTTTTCGATGAATGTGCCCAATGCTAAGGGAACCCTGGTGGTTTCGTTTGTTGGGTATGCAACCCAGGAAGTTTCGGTAAATAATAAGAGTGTGGTAAATGTTTCCCTTGCACCCGATGTAAAATCGTTAGATAACATTGTTGTGGTGGGTTACGGAAGCCAGCTAAAAAAAGAAGTTACCGGGGCTGTGCAAACAGTAAACGCCAAGGAGTTTAAAGACCTTCCGGTTTCGCAGGTAGCGCAAAAACTGCAGGGAAGGCTTGCGGGGGTGCAGATAAATCAAACAACCGGTAAGCCAGGCCAGGGTATGTCAGTTCGTATCCGTGGGCAGTTATCAGTATCTGCCGGTAGCGATCCGCTTTATGTTGTGGATGGGTTTCCGCTTACAGGAAATATCAGTACCCTTAACCCCGATGAAATTGAAACGATCTCTATTCTAAAAGATGCGGCTTCAACATCTTTATATGGATCAAGAGCTGCTAATGGTGTAGTCCTCATTACCACCAAAAAAGGTAGGAGAGGCCAAACGAATATGAGCTTTAATACGTTTGTGGGAACACAGCATGTACCAAAGCGTGGCCTGGTACAAATGATGGATGCAGTGGAGTTTGCACAGTTTAAAAAAGAGTATTATGAAGATGCGAATGCAGCTTTACCTAATCCTGTAGCTAATCCGGTACCTGTAGAGTTTCAAAATCCCTC